>CAINSX010000288.1 GCA_903853185.1 uncultured Opitutia bacterium | reverse complement strand
GGCAACCTCGCGATGTTCAAAGCCTATCGAGCGAAGGGCGCGCCGATCGGCTTCGCCCCGGACCCTCTTACCTCACACCAGACCGGCGACCAACGCTACGCCTCCATCGCGTTCTTCGATGCGTGCCTTGAGCTCCGCCTACCTGAATCCGGCAACAAGCTCCGCAAAATCGATCAATCCAAAGGCTGGGTCTCGCCTCTGCTTGGCAACGAAGCTAAGCCCGCCAGCGAATTTTCAGGCGACAAGGCCGAAACCAACTGGCTGCCGAACGTCGCCTTCGCCAAAGCCTGGATGGAATACGTAAAGACCGGCGCGACGAACGACACCACGCCGCCGCCCGCACCCTTCAACGTCGCGTCCAAAGCCACCGCCGAGGGCATCGAGCTCACCTGGGATGCGCACGCCGACTTCGAGAGTGGCATCCGGCAGTTCCTCATCAAGAAAGACGGCCAGGTCGTCGGACGCGTGCCGGAGAAGCTCGCGAGCCCCTTCGGTCGCCCGCTCTTCCAAGGCATGAGCTACGGCGACACTCCCTCCCAGCCACTCGCCCAGATGCGCTTCGTCGACAAGGGCGCCAAGGCTGGCGCGAAGTACGAAGTCATCGCGGTGAACTCCGCCGGCCTCGAGTCGCAGTAAGCGCCGCCACATCGGACAACAAAAAGGGCCGCCCAGTGGGCGGCCCTTCGTTTTGCCTACGACCAGGGATTATTCGCCCCAGGTGCAGGTGTTGCCGGCGTAGAGGGCGCGGCTGCCAAGTTCCTGCTCGATGCGGAGGAGCTGGTTATACTTGGCGACGCGGTCGGAGCGGCAGAGGGAGCCGGTCTTGATCTGGCCGGCGTTGAGGCCGACGGCGATGTCCGCGATGGTGGCGTCTTCCGTCTCACCCGAGCGGTGCGAGATGATGGCGGAGTAGCCGGCGCGCTGAGCCATGGAGACGGCGTCGAAGGTCTCGGTCAGGGAGCCGATCTGGTTCACCTTCACGAGGATCGAGTTAGCAGTCTTGGTCTTGATACCGCGGGAGAGGAACTCGGTGTTGGTGACGAAGAGGTCGTCGCCGACGAGCTGGGTGTTGGCGCCCATGGCGTCGGTGGCCTTCTTCCAGCCGGTCCAGTCGGCCTCGGAGAAGCCGTCCTCGATCGAGACGATCGGGTAGCGCTTCTGCAGGTCCTGGTAGAACTTGATCATCTGATCGGAGTTGCGCTGGGACTTGTCGGACTTGTGGAAGGTGTACTTGCCGGTCTTCTCGTCGAAGAACTCGGAAGCGGCGACGTCGAGGGCGAGGAAGACTTCCTTGCCGAGCTTGTAACCCGAGGCCTTGACGGCCGCGGCGATGGCTTCGAGGGCGGCTTCGTTGGAAGCGACCTTCGGGGCGAAACCGCCTTCGTCACCGACGGAGGTGGAGAGACCCTGGGCCTTCAGCACCTTCTTGAGGGCGTGGAAGATCTCGGTGCCCATGCGGAGGGCTTCGCTGAAGGACTTGGCGCCCTTCGGGACGATCATGAATTCCTGGATGTCGACCGGGGCGTCGGAGTGGGCGCCGCCGTTCATGATGTTCATGAGCGGAATCGGGAGGACCTTGGCGTTCGGGCCGCCGATGTAGCGGTAGAGGGGCTGGCCGAGGGCGGCCGCGGAGGCGTGGGCGGCGGCCATCGAGACGCCGAGGATGGCATTGGCGCCGAGCTTGCTCTTATTCTTCGTACCATCGAGGCCGATCATCGCGGTATCGATGCCGATCTGGTCCTGCGCGTCATGACCGACGAGGAGGGAGGCAATCTCTTCGTTCACGTTGTCGACGGCCTTGAGGACGCCCTTGCCGTTGTAGCGCTTCTTCGGGTCAATACCCTTGGCGAAGGACTTCGAGCTCACATCGCTGTCGCGGAGTTCGTGGGCTTCGTAGGTGCCGGTCGAGGCGCCGGACGGGACGGCCGCGCGACCGCGGACGCCGGAGGCGAGGAT
>CAINSX010000287.1 GCA_903853185.1 uncultured Opitutia bacterium | reverse complement strand
TACACCTCGAGGTCGCGTGCCTGTTCGCCCAGGGCGGCCATCACGCGTTCGGAGAAATCGCCGTAGACCTCGAAGTTGGAAGAGAAGATGCGCACGCCATGGGCTTCGCAGGTACGACGCACTTCGAAATACGGCGCGCCCATCGGGATACCCAACGCCTTAGCTTCGGACGAACGCGCAACCACACAGCCATCGTTATTCGACAGCACCACGATCGGCACGCCGATCAGCGACGGATCCAGCGCGCGCTCGCAGGAAGCGTAAAAGTTATTACAGTCGGCAAGGGCGCGGAGCATGGCGTCAGCAGCGGCGCACGACGGCGACCACTGTCCCCCAGATACGGCATTCCGGCGTGAAAGGCAACGACCAGCCCGACCAGCGGGGACTATCGGCCCGCAGACTCCAGGCGCCCGCGGCATCGCGCTCGAGATGTTTCACCGTGAACTCGCCACCGACCTCGGCGACCACGATCGTGCCCGCGCGCGCCGTGAGCGACTTGTCGACCACGATGAGGTCGCCGGTAAGAATGCCCGCGCCCGACATCGAATCGCCGTCGACGCGCAGGAAGAAAGTAGAGATCGGATTGCGGACCAGGTGCTCGTTCAGATCGAGGCGACGCTCCATGTGGTCGTCAGCCGGCGACGGGAAGCCCGCGACCGCACGGGAGCCGAGCAACGGCAAGGCCAACGGCCGCCGGGCTTCGAACCCCTGTAAGGTGCGCATATCCAACATAAGTGAACGGATGTTCACTTATCAGGGAAAGGCTTCAAGGAGAAAGCATCAAATGCAGTCCTAACCCTGCATCTCAAGGTAGGGTCGAGCATCCCTGCTCGACCGCACGGCCGGCCAAGGATGGCCAGCCCGACCTCGCCCACAACAAAAAGGCCTGCGTCTCGCGACACAGGCCTTCGGGACGAGCTGGGACCTCGGCTTACGAGGCGGTCAGCGCGGTGACTTCGGCGCGCACCTTCTCGGCCAGGGCGGTCGAGAGGTAGCGTTCGCTCGGCGAGCAGGCGATCGTGACGATGCGCTTGCCGGCGTATTCCGGACGCTTGGCGAGCTGGAGGGCGGCCCAGATGTTGGCGCCCGAGGAGATACCGACGGCGAGGCCTTCGCGGATCGAGACTTCCTGCGCGGTGGCGAAGGCGTCTTCGTTGGTGACCTGGATGACTTCGTCGATCAAGGAGACGTCGCAGTTCTTCGGGACGAAGCCTGCACCGATACCCTGAATCTTATGAGGAGCAGGCTGGACGGGCTGGCCGGCCATGGTCTGCGTGATGACCGGAGAAGCGGCGGGCTCGACGGCGATGGCACGGAATTTTGGGTTCTTTCCTTTGAGAACGGAAGCGACGCCGGTGATCGTGCCGCCCGTGCCGACGCCGGCGACGATGGCGTCGACCTTACCTTCGGTGTCTTCCCAGATTTCGACCGCGGTGGTGCGGCGATGCACTTCGGGGTTAGCCGGGTTGTCGAACTGCATCGGCATGAAAGCGTTCGCACCGATTTCGTCGCGGAGCTGCGTCGCACGCTCGATGGCGCCGCGCATACCCTTCGCACCAGGGGTGAGGACAATCTCGGCGCCGAGGAGGCGGAGGAGGACGCGGCGCTCGATGGACATCGTCTCAGGCATCGTGAGGATGCAGCGGTAACCGCGGGCGGCGGCAACGAAGGCGAGAGCGATACCGGTGTTGCCGGAGGTCGGCTCAACGATGGTGCCACCCGGCTTCAGGCGACCGTCGCGCTCGGCGGCGTCGATCATGGCGCGACCGATGCGGTCCTTGACGCTCGAGAGCGGGTTGAAGAATTCCAGCTTCACCAGGACTTCGGCATGAAGACCTTCGGTGACCTTGTTCAGTCGCACGAGGGGCGTGTGACCGATGGTGTCGAGGACGCTATTGTAGATGGCCATGGGGTTTAATTATGAGTAGTTGAGTAAGGATTAATGAATTACAGTCTGAGCCCTTGCAATAAAAAAACCCGTATGACCGGGTTTCTGGGGATTAATAGCGGCGCTTGGGCGGGGGGCCCGGGGGGCGCGGAGCCGTATCACGCAGGCGGAAGATGATTCGAGCGGTCGTCAGGTCCGAAGGGGTCATCTCGACCTTCACGCGGTCGCCGGGGTTGATCCGGATGAAATTCTTACGGAGGCGGCCGGAGATACGTCCCAGCACCACGTGCTTATTGGGGAGCTCGATCCGGAACATGGTGCCAGGAAGCACTTGCAGGATTTTGCCTTCGAGTTCGATAACGGGTTCTTCAGCCATGCCTTATGGGCGGCAGTGCATCCCGAACCTTCGGGAGAGTCAATCACCGTAGTGAGGCCCTCCTCCCCTCTTGCCACGGGCCCCACAGGGGCAATCCTGCCCGCCATGGAAGGAGACGATTCGACCCCCCGCCCCGGGCTGATTTGCCCGTTCGAGAAGATGCGCCCTTCGCAGCTGAACCGGGACGACGCCTTCTACATGGCCTTGGCCTTCAACCTAGCGGTCGACGCGTGGCGCATCGATGAAGTCCCGATCGGAGCGATCATCGAACGTGGCGGCGAGATCATCGCGGCCGCCCATAACGAAGTTGAACGCGCCAATGACCCGACCGCCCACGCCGAGATGCTGGCGATCACCCAAGCCGCCAAGAAGATCGGCGACTGGCGCCTCAACGAGTGCAACCTTTACGTCACCAAGGAGCCTTGCCCGATGTGCTCTGGTGCGACGATCATGAGCCGGCTCAACCGCGTGGTCTTCGCCTGGGGCGACCCGAAGATGGGCTGCATGGGCGGAGCGACCGAACTCCATAGCCTCCCGAAGCTCAATCACCGCGTTTCGGTCACCTCTGGCGTCCTCGAAGAACCCTGCCGCGAGATCCTGCAGGCCTATTTCAATATGAAACGCGGCCGCGATTCCTCCGCCCCGGCTTGACCCCCGCCGCAATTCATCAACCTGTACCCATGCATCGACGCGATTTCATCGGCAAAGCCTCCCTCGCCGCCGCTGCACTCGGCGCCACTTCCCTCTCCGCTAAAACCCTTTCCACCAAAACCATGAGCTACACCCTCGCCCCCCTGCCCTACGCCCACAACGCCCTCGAGCCGCACATCGACCAAGCGACGATGGAGATCCACCACGGCAAGCACCACAATGCTTACGTCACCAACCTAAACCTCAACCTCGCCAAGGAAGCGGGCTTCGCCGCTCCGGCCGACGTTAACGCCCTCATCGCCGACCTCTCCAAGGTTCCTGAGTCCATCCGCACCGCCGTCCGCAACAACGCCGGTGGCCACGCCAACCACACC
>CAINSX010000286.1 GCA_903853185.1 uncultured Opitutia bacterium | reverse complement strand
GAACCACGGACGGGGCACGATTTATCGTGCCCTCCTCTGCGGCGGGCGCGCCGACGCCGCGCCCCTACCCACGGCCGCCCTGCGGCGGCCATGCGGTTGAGAACACAGGTGCTCAAAGGGAGACCGGAAACCGGAAAGTTTGCTGCGGACATAAGAAACCCAAGCTAATCACCCGGTCTCCGGTTTCCCTTTGAGTCTTATGATTTCGCTTCGGGTGGCAGGTGGCAGCCCCGGGTGGCAGGTGGCGGGACTTTTCAATTCAGCCCTCCACCCAGTCCTCAACACAGTCCTCTACTCAGTCCTCCGTCATCTGTCATCGATTCAGCCCTCCGTCATCTATCTCCGCTACTCCTCTCATTGCCTCCGGCCCTCTGGCCCTCTATTCCTCGACTCATGCGCCTCCTCGCCTTCCTGCTCCTGCTCCCGCTGATGCTCAACGCCGCGACCACCGGCACCAAGTTCCACGTCAAGATGCAGGTCGACGCCGATCATCTCTCCCTCCCGGTCTCGATCTCAATCAAGGGCAAGGACCGCGCAGCGGTGGACGCTCGCCTCGACGTGATCCGCAAGGAACTCGAAAAACGTTTTGCCGACCAGCCAGGCTGGGAGCTCCGCGAGATCTCTTCCGAGTTCGCCCACGCCGAAGCCAAGTCCTACGTCTCGCGCACCAACACCGGCAGCAAACTCTTCGGCGACGATGACGCCGACAAGGCCGGCACGGTCTATGTCGCCAGCGCGCGCTGGGAACTCCACACCGAAGCCGACAAGGGCCTGAAGGGGCTCGAGATTCTCCGCACCAAGGCTTCAGACCTCGTGAAGGCGAATGATGACGACGAGAAACAGGTCGTCGGCAATCCGGAGTACTTGCTGACGAATCCGCAAGACTCCCGCAACGAGCTGCTCGATCAGATTAAAAACGATTTCGAAGAAGCGAAGAAGCACTTGCCCGAAGGACAGTGGACCCTGGAGATCACCAGCCTCGCCCAGGCCGTCGACGTCGTCGCCCTCGGCGGCAAGCGCTTCGAGGTCAGCCTCGCCTACCGGATGGCTTTCGTCACGCCGACGCCTCAAAAGGCCACGAAATAAGGCTTTTGCAGGCCGGAAGCCCCGGCTTCTCCTTGCCCTTCCCTGAAGGGCGCCTAGTCGTCATTCATGGCCATCCGCCGCCTCACGCTCGTCGTCAACCGCACCAAGCCCGGTGTGGATGACATCGTGCGCTCGGTCCAGGAGGCCGCCCAGAAAGCCGGCGTCACCCTCACGGTTGCGGACGGCTGGCCGGTCAGCCGCGCCACCCTCAAGGGTGCCGACGCGTGCGGCGTGGTCGGTGGCGACGGCACCTTCCTCGGCGTGGCCGAGGCCGCTGCGCTCGAAGGCGTGCCGCTCTTCGGCATCAATCGTGGCAAACTCGGTTTCCTCGCCGCCTACCCGAGCGAAGACGTCGGTGCTTCGCTCCAGTCCATCCTCTCCGGCGACTTCCGTGTCGAGAAACGCGCGCTCCTCGAGATCCGCTTCGCCGACGGCAGCTTCACCTTGGCCCTTAACGACCTCGTGATCAAGACGCGCGATGTGTTCCGCATGGGTCGCTTCTCGGTGCTCGCCGATGGCGCCCGCGTGAACGAATACCGTGCCGACGGCCTCATCCTCGCCTCTCCCACCGGCACCTCGGCCTATAACCTTGCCGCCGGTGGCCCGCTCGTTGACCCAGCCGCGTCGGTCCTCGTCCTGACCCCGATCTGCGCGCACACGCTCTCGAATCGCTCGGTGATCTTCGACGGCGAAACCGAACTCGAAATCCGCAGCGAAGACAGCGCCCAGCTCGGCCTCTCGGTCGACGGCCGCGAGACCCTCGAAGCCCAGAGCCGGCTCCCCCTCATCATCCGCACCGCCAAGGTCCAGCTCGCCCTCCTGCGTCCGAAATCGCTCACCCATTTCGACGTCCTGCGGAGCAAGCTCAAGTGGTCGTAAACGCGGGGGCAAGTGGGCACGGGGACACGTTGACACGGGGAAAGCAACCGACCGGCAGCCTTAGGTAGGGACGTGATTGCCATCACG
>CAINSX010000285.1 GCA_903853185.1 uncultured Opitutia bacterium | reverse complement strand
TCTCCGACCCCCAGCTCGCAATCTTCATCGGACGCCACGGGCTCAAGCCACAAGGCGACTGGGATCTCGATCGCCTGACCTTGGCTGCGCTCTACTTCAGTCCAGAACTCGCAATTGCCCGCGCCGAACTGGCGGGCGCCGTAGGCGAGACAACAAGCGCTGCGGAATGGCCGAATCCTTCGTTCAATCTTTCTCCAGGATATAATACCGATGCGGCTCCCGGACAGACGCCTTGGATCCTTGGCTACACGCTGACGATTCCGGCCGACCTCTCTGGCCAACGTTCACATCGCCTGCTCGCCGCCGAAAAGCGTCAGGAAGCCGCGCGCTTCCGTCTCGCCGCGGCCGCCTGGACGGCGCGTGCCGCCGTCAGACAGACTTTGTCCGAGATGCATGCCGCGGAGAATTCGGCAAAGGCATGGCGTGCGCTGCTGCCCGCGATCTCCAATGCTCGCAAGGCTCTCGCCTCGCAGGCGGCCGTAGGAGAAGTCTCCCGCGCGGAAGCCGCCCAGGTGCGCCTGACACTCGACCGCGCCGAACTTGCCTCGCGCGATGCCGACCGCACCCGGCTCAACGCCACCTCCCGTCTCGCCGAAACCATCGGCATCCCGCTTGCTGCCCTCAACGCGCAGCCGCTTTCCTTCCGAGCACTCGGCAGTTTCGGACAACCGCCCCGCATCGACCAGGCACGCCTTTGGGCCGCCCAGCACCGCGCCGACCTCCTTGCCGCACTCGCCGATTATTCAGCGACCCAGGCCGAGTTACAGGCTGAAATCTCCCGCCAATACCCTGACCTCTCCATCGGACCGGGCTACCAACTCGACCAAGGCGAAGGCAAATGGTCGCTGGGATTGGATCTCTCGCTCCCCTTGTTTAATCGCAACGGCGGCGCGATCGCCGCAGCCGAAGCCAAACGCTCCGCCCAAGCCGCCCGCTTCCAAGGCCTGCAGATAAAGACCCTGGCCGAAGTCGAGCGTGCCGCCCGCGCCTACGCTTCCGCCGTCGCCGATCTGTCCACGCTGGACCGCATGGACGCCGACCTAGCCCTCTCCGCCCAGCACCTTACCGCCCAAGCAAAAGCCGGCGAGATCTCGGCCCTCGAAGCCGCACGTCTGCTGATGGAACAGGCCGATGCGGTCGTCTCTGCCCAAGCCGCCCGACAACGCGCTGAACAGTCTCTCGCCGCGCTCGAGTCCGCGGTGCAACGTCCGCTGCGCCTCCTCGAATCGGAGCCGGCCGAAAAACCGGCCAGACTTTCCAAGAAAAAATAACCCTCTCTATGAAGACTATCCTGCTGATCGCCGCGCTCACGCTGACGGCGAACCTCCGAGCCGAAGAAGAAAAGAAGGTGGAGACGAACGTCACCGTCCAAGTGACGAAGATCGTCAAGACGACCCTGCATGCCTACGCTAGCGGCTACGGCACAATCGAAACCTCTCCGACCGGCGGTGCCCGACTCGCCGCAGCCTCGGCTGGCCTCGTCCAGAAGGTGCTGGTCACGGAAGGCGCCAAGGTCGCCAAGGGTGACCTGATCGTCCAACTCGACGCCCGAGCCGCCGATGCGTCGGTGGCCAAAGCCCGTGCTTCGCTCTCGGCCGCCGAGAAGGCCCATGCCCGCCAGCTCGCCATGAAGTCGGCCGGCGGCACCTCCGAACGCTCTTTGCTCGAAGCCGCTGCGACGCTCGCCCTCGCCCAGGCTGATCTTGCCGCGGCCGAACTCGCCCAGACCCAACTCTCCATCCGGGCTCCGCTTGCCGGCGTCATCGGCCGCCTCGCGGTCCGTCCTGGCGAATGGCTCGACCTCGGCAAGGATGTCGCGGAAATCATCAACCCAGCCGACCTGATGGTCACCACGCAGATTGCTTTCGCTGATGCGGGCCTACTCCGCCCCGGAGTCGAGGCTTTCGTCTTTGCCAAGCTAGGTGAATCGGAAAAACCCTTCGCCCAAGGCAAGGTCATCTCTATCTCCCCGCTTGTGGCCAAAGATAGCGATAGCGTGGCAGTCCGCGTAAGCTTGGGCGCCGAGGCCGGCCGACCCGGCCAGCTGGTGCTCGTCCGCATCGTCACCTCTTCCAAGGAAGGCTGCCTAGCGGTGCCGGTGGAATCGGTGATCAAGGCCGACGAACAGGAGACGATCTCGGTCGTCATCGGTGGCGTCGCGAAGCAGAAACCGGTGAAGACGGGACTGAGTGACCGCGGTCTCGTCGAGATTTCCGGCGAAGGCATCACCGAAG
>CAINSX010000284.1 GCA_903853185.1 uncultured Opitutia bacterium | reverse complement strand
TTTCCAGCTTCGATGACCTCGAAGAGACCGACGAAGAAGGCTCGCGCCCGGCCCCGAAGGCCGTCGTCCGCCGTGGCGAACCCACCGCCGAAGACCTCGCCTCGATGGAGTCCGCCGACTGGCCGCCTCTTGTCCGCGAGATTGCCGAACTCCGCGACCGCATGGCTGGCATGGGCTCCGTGAATCTCGTCGCCGTCGAGGAATATTCCTCCCTGCGCGACCGTCACGACTTCCTCACCAAGCAGAGCGACGACCTTTGGAAGGCCAAGGAAGAGCTCACCAAGGCGATCGAGGAGCTCAACCAGACCTCACTCAAGCTCTTCACCGACACCTTTGAGCAGGTGCGCAAGAACTTCAAATTCACCTTCGAGCGTCTCTTCGTCGGCGGCACCGCCGACCTCGCCATGGTCCAGGCTGAAGACCCGCTCGAAAGCGGCATTGAAATCATCGCCCAGCCTCCGGGCACCAAGCTCCGCGGCATCTCTCTGCTTTCTGGCGGCCAGCGCACCATGACCGCCGTCGCGCTGCTCTTCGCCATCTACATGGTGAAGCCCTCGCCGCTGTGTGTCCTTGACGAGCTCGACGCTCCGCTCGACGACGCCAACGTGAACCGCTTCACGGATATCATCCGCGAGTTCACCCGATTCTCCCAGTTCCTGGTGATCACCCACAATAAGCGCACCGTCTCGGCGGCCGACGCTATTTTCGGTGCGACCATGCAGGAGAAGGGCGTTACCCGCCTGTTCTCGATGCGCTTCAACAAGGATCGCGATGAGGCGGAGCCGAATCAGCCGGGTGGCGGGTTCACCATGGCGCGCTGAGGTCGCTTGCATTGGGCGGTCCGAGGGTTAGGATCCCGGGGTCATGCTCCGTCATCTCACCGTGCTTGTCCTCTTGCCGGCTATGGCTCTTGCCGGCGTCTCCTTCGAGACCGATGTCCGTCCGGTCAACCGCACCGCGCCCGGTGCCAGCTATGCCGATATGCTGTCCCGGATCATGCCGGCGGTCGTCAGCATCCGAACCGCCGAAGTCATTCCGCAGTCCGTCCTGAACCGTTTACGCGGCCGCATCGACCCCGACAAGGTGCTGAAGGACGAAAAGACGGGCGAGACGCTGATGCCGACCGGCCTGGGCTCAGGCACCATCATCCATCCCGACGGCTTTGTCATCACCAACCGACATGTCGTGATGAAGTCCGACCGCGTCACCGTTTCCGATACCGTCATCGTCCAGCTGCAGGATCGACGTGAATTTCGCGCCAAGGTGCTTGGCGTCGACGCGGGCAGTGACATCGCCGTGCTGAAGATTGAGGGACGTAACCTTCCGTTCGCCAAGTTTGCCGACAGCGAGAAAGCGCGTGTGGGCGACGTCGTCTTCGCCATCGGTAATCCGCTCGACGCTGGCATGACGGTGACTTCGGGCATCGTCTCTGCACTCGGCCGTTCGGGCAAGCAGGGGATGGGTATGGCGTTTGAAGATTTCATCCAGACCGACGCGGCCATCAATCCAGGCAATAGCGGCGGGCCTCTCATCGATTTCGAAGGCCGCCTGCTGGGCATGAATACTGCAATCAAGTCTGGTACTGGCGGCAACATTGGCCTGGGCTACTCGATCCCATCCAATCTCATCATCTCCGTCGCCTCCGATCTCGCGAATGGCGGCAAGGTCGTCCGCGGACTGATTGGTGTCCAAGGAGAAGACCTTTCCCTCGCCGAAGCCACTAAGCTCAACCTCGGGAAGAATGGCGCCGTCCGCGTCTCGCTCATCAGCGATGGCCTTCCGGCCGCGAAGGCGGGTCTCAAGGTTGGCGATATCATCGTAGCCCTGGACGGTAAGCCGTTCGAGAACTGGAATGAGCTCCGTCTGGCGATCTCCCGACACAAGCCCGGCGAGACCCTGATGGTTAACTTCATCCGCGAGGGGCGTGGCTCGTTGGCGCGCGTGACGGTCGCCGAGCGTACTCCCGACCGCTGAGCATGCGGGCTCTCTCCACATTCCGTAATCTGACCGGCGGCCGCATCCCGCCGCTGACCCGCACCGCACTGCTTTGCGGGCTTGGTCTTTTCCTCCTTGCCTTGCTCGTTTTCAAGCCGGGGGCAGGCGGCAACGCTCCGGCACAGCCCTTGACGAACGGGGTTCGCTTGGTCGCGCCCGGAGATGCCCGCACCGAAAGCGTCGTCCTGCTGGATACCTCCGCCGTCTACTTCCCCTCCAAGTCCGCCTTAGGCGGGGCAGGTCGTGCTGAGGTCGGGCAGCCTGAGGACGCGCCCTTTGCTAAGTCCGCGCCCGTCCTGCAGTTCGACCCGGCTCGGCCGATTGGGAAGGAGTCCACCCTCCAAGTGCCACGTCAGGAAACCCCTTCTCCAGCAAAGGCGATCCCCCTTGCTGAAGCTGCCCCCTTCACGACTTTCGGGACCCAGAGCTTTTCAGGGCAAGGGCTCCCGGCCCGTGTTGCTTTTTTTGAGATTTACCAAATGGGTGGGGGGCCTAAGCCTATTATTAGTGGGAAAATAACCCACTTTAATGATAAAAAAGGAACAAAAGAAAATTTTATAGTAAAAAATGCCCCATTTACGTCAGTTTTTGAAGCAATTTTGAGCGTAGATTCCTTTGGAAAGGCCCCCCTTGGGAGTGAAGTGAGACTTTCCGGCTCAAAGGCCCTCGATGAAGCCATCCGGCGCTGGGCGTCTAGTACTGATTGGTCGGGGCAGCTCCCCCCCGGGGCCTACCGCCTGATCGTGGGCCCCTAGGCGGCCCAAGAAGGGGTGTAACACCCTTGAGAAAATCCGCTTGACGGTGGGGTTTTCGATGGTCATTCAAACCCTTCCCTTCGCGTCTTCAGTACGTCGACGGTTCGCCCCTGTAGCTCAGTTGGCAGAGCGCGTCCTTGGTAAGGACGAGGTCGCTGGTTCA
>CAINSX010000283.1 GCA_903853185.1 uncultured Opitutia bacterium | reverse complement strand
GCACGCGATCGATGGCCATGTTCATCTCGTTGGCGACTTCTTCGGCGGTCGGTTCGTGACCGAGCTCCTGGGTGAGCTGCTTCTGGACCTGCATCACTTTGTTGAGCGTCTCGATCATGTGGACCGGGATGCGGATGGTGCGGGCCTGGTCGGCGATGGAGCGGGTGATCGCCTGGCGGATCCACCAGGTGGCGTAAGTGGAGAACTTGTAGCCGCGGCGGTATTCGAACTTCTCGACGGCCTTCACGAGGCCCATGTTGCCTTCCTGGATGAGGTCGGTGAAGAGTAGGCCGCGGTTCTGGTACTTCTTCGCGATCGAGATGACGAGGCGGAGGTTATGTTCGACCATCTCGGTCTTGGCGCGCTGCGCTTCGTCGAGATGCTTGCGGACGTTGCGGGCGAGGTGGAGTAGTTCCGTCGGCGTGAGGCGCCAGCGGAGTTCGATCTCGCGAGTACGGGTGGCGGAGATCTCCGGCTTGATGGCCTTCTTGGCGCGAACCGGGCCGCGGGCGACCATGGTCGGTTCGACCAGGTTGCGGGAGTCTTCGATGTCGCCCTTGATGTCGGGGAGCTCGAGCCATTCTTCGAAGAGCTTCATCTTGAAGCAGAACTTACGCAGGATGTCTTTGCAGCCTTCCTTGGGGGTCCGTTCGATCTTACCGTAAGCCTCGCGGGACTTGGCCTTCTTGGGGACATCGGTTTCGTCGAGGTATTTCTGCCAGGCCTTGTCGAGCTTGGCCTTGAGCTTTGTGCACTCCTCCGTGGCCTTGGGGAGCATCTTGTAATAGGCGTCGCGGGACTCGACTTTCTTGTCGATGACGACCTTGTCGAAGCGTTCTTCCTTGCGGAGGACCTTGAGGGCGAGGTCGAGCTGGTAGGGGAGGGTGAGCCAGCAGGTGAAGAGGAAATCCTGGGCGCGGAGCTCGGCATCCTCGATGCGCTTGGAGATCTCGACTTCCTGTTCGCGGGTGAGCAGCGGCTTGTGGCCCATCTGCTTCAGGTAGACGTTGAACGGGTCGTAGGGGGCGTCGGCCGGAACGGTGCGCGCGGCTTCTTCCTCGGAATCCTCGACCTTCTTGCGGTAGGTCTCGACCTCGTCCTCGTCGAGGAGCTTGATGTCGAGATTATCGAGGATGTTCATGATGTTCTCGATCAGCTCCGGGTCGGTGGCGCTGTCGGGAATGACTTCGTTGATATTCTGGACGGTGACGTAGCCGTTCTTCTTAGAGAGGCTGACGAGCTGTTGGACCTTCTCGTTGATGTCCGGGCGGACGGGCGCGACCGATTTGACCGGGGCGACGGACTTGACCGGGGCGGCGGCCTTGACGGGCGCGACGGCCTTGGTCGGAGTGGCCTTTGCGGTGGTCTTGGCGGCGGGCGCGACGACCTTGGCGGCAGGCGCGGCCTTCGGCGGAACCGGGGCTTTCGCGGCGGGCTTGGCGACGACGGCCTTGACGGGCGTCTTCGCGGCAGGCGCGGCCTTCACGGCCTTGGTGGGCACGGTGGCTTTGACGACGGGCTTGGCCTGCTTGGAGGCTTTGACCGGCTTGTCGGTGGTCTTCTTGTTCTTCTTGTCGGGCATCTTGGGAAATTAGGCGGCGGTGAGCGTCGGAGGCGTCGCGTGCGATTTGCGCAGGACGATCTTTTCGGACTGGAGCTGGTTGAGCGTGGCGACGTCGTCGCGGGAGGTGGAGGCGATGCGGGCGTCGAGGTTGCGCATCAGGGCTTGGACGTGGCGTCCGTGGAAGGACTTGAGGATCATGTTGGCGCGGGGCAGGATGTCCTTCTCGTCGTCCTTTCCGGCGTAGCTCTCGGCGGAGAGGCGGGCGGCTTCGGTGCGCATTTCGTCATCCAGGGCGCTGATGGCTTCGCGTAGTCCGGCGAAATGGCCGTGGGCGGCTTCGTTGAGCAGGGCCATCAGGAGTTGGCCGCCTCGTCCGGACTGGTCGATCCACTCGAGCGGCAGCGACTGGGCGATGGGGACGAAGTAGGAGTCATGCCGCAGGAGGAACAATATCAAATCCTCCTCCGAAGTTGTCAAGCCCCCCCCCTTGACAACCGGGGCGGGGTTGGGGTCGACGGCGCCGCCGAGTTGGGCGGCGGGGCGCTGGGCCTGGGTTTGGGCGCGATGGCGTTCGTAGGCCATGTGCATCTCGCGGATGCCGATGCCGGCATGGCGGGCGGCCTCGTTGAGGGCTTCGCGGACGATTTCCTCGGCACCGGCCTGCTCGACGATGGGGAAGATGGTTTCCAGGAGGCTGAGGCGGCTGGTGAGCGGCAGGTTGACCGAGCCTTCGGGGACGAGGGACTGGACGCAGAACTGCATCGCACTGCGGGCGCCGGCGACGAGTCCCGCCCAGCCAGCGGCGTCATGCGTCGAAAAATACTCATCGGGATCCTTGCCGCCGGGGAGGGAGAGGAAGCGGATATCGAGGCCTTCGCGGAGGCCGATGGGCAGGAGGCGTAGGGCGGCCTTCTGGCCGGCGGCGTCGGAATCGAGGAAGACGATGAGGCGCTGCGTGAAGCGGCGGAGCTGTTGCATGTGCTCCTCCGTAACGGCGGTGCCCTGGGCGGCGATCGCACCGGGGATGCCGGCCGAGTGGCAACGGATGGCGTCGAGCTGGCCTTCGACGAGCACGAATGGGTCGGCGTCCTTGCGCGTCATGCGCGCGCGGTCGATGTTGAAGACCGTGCGGGATTTCTTGAACAGTTCGGTCTCGGGCGAGTTGACGTATTTCGCTTCGCGGGACGGATCGTCATGAGGCGTGATGTCGAGCGTGCGCGCGGTGAAAGCGATGACGCGGCCCTGGATGTCGCGGATGGGGATGATCAGGCGGCCGCGGAAGCGACAGCGCCAGCGCAGCGGGTCGGGCACGCGGTCGACGCCGAAGAACAGGCCGGTCTGCGCGAGGGCTTCCTTGGCGTAGCCCTTGGCGAGCAGGCCAGGAATCAACTTGGAGTCGTCGACGGGCGCGAAGCCGATGCCGAAGTCATCGGCGACCTCGAGCGAGAATTTGCGCTTCTGCGTCCAGTAGTCGCGGATCCATTCGCCGTGCACGGGGTCCTCGAGGAAGCAGCGGCGCCAGTAGTCGGTGACCAGTTCATGGATCTCGAGGAGCTGGCCGCGGAAGGATTTCTCGTTCTTGCCGTCGCCGCCGGTCTCATAGTCGAGCTTGAAGCCGAAGCGGGTGGCGACGCGTTCGATGGATTCCGGGAAGTCGAGGCCTTCGCGGTTCATGACCAGCTTGAAGGCGTCGCCGCCTTGCTGGGTGGAGAAGCAATACCAGAGGCCGGTCTCTGGGTTGACCTTGAACGAGGGGCTTTTCTCGGACTTGAAGGGGCTCAGGCCCCACCAGTCGCGTCCGCGCTGCTTCATCTGGGTGTAATCCCCGGCGAGCGCGACGATATCGGCCCGTTGGCGGAGCTCGTCGATGGATTTGCGGGAAATACGGGCCACGGCTGTCAAGGGGTGTCTGTCAAGTGGGTCGGAGCAAACGAAAATAATTCCCAATCGACGATAGGGCGTTCCCCCGTGGTATGCCTAGGGGGTGGGTGGGCGCAAGGGGGTGGGCCCCTTTAGCATTCGTCGCAGAGCTTATGGCGGATCCGCTTGGCTTCTTCCCGCAGGCGGGTCGCTTCGGCGGCTTGACCCTGCTTATCCATGGCCTCCGCCAGGTTGTCCAAGACCGTGGTCGTCTCGCGCTTCTCGGCCCCGTGGAGTTTCTGGACACCTTTGAGCTGACGGCGGAAAAGGGCCTCGGCCTCGGCAGGCTTGCCGCGCTTGAGTTCCAGTCCGCCCAGGATGCTCATCGTGCCGAGAGGGTCGGGGTGGCCTTCGCCGAGGGAGTCTACTTCGAGCGTCAGCACCGTGCGATAAAGGGCAGCCGCCTCGTCGAGTCGTGACTGACGGTAGCAGAGGCCGGCCAGCTGCGTGCGTAGGTTGATGATGGCCGCGTCAGAACCTCGAGGCCATTCCTCGAGAAGAGCGAGCGCTTCGCGGTAGAGCTTCTCAGCGCCGGCGAGGTCATCGGCCGACATCCGTAGTCCGGCGAGTTCGCGGCGGAGGTCGGCGGCGGCGGAACGTTCGTCGCGGGACTTCGTCTGCTGCAATGCGACAGCCTGAACTAGCAGGGCCTCGGCTTCGGCTTGCTTGCCTTCGGCCCGGCAGGCGGTCGCCTTTTGGCGCAGGGCTTCAGGGCTGACGGCTGGGGCGAGGGAAGTCTCGCGGCAGCCGGCCGAAAGAATCGCGAGCAGGATGAGCGCGATCCGTGACATCAGTCTCCGAGGAAGCTGGCGTCGTCGCACTGCGCCTTGAGGTACGGTGCGTTGCCATCGACCTCGACCGTCAACGCATGGTTGCCGGCGGGAATCGAGGCGGCGAAGGCGCCGTCCTTGAGGTCGATGGACTTACCGTCGAGCCAAGCGGCCTTCACGCCCGTGAGGACGAGCGGCTTCTTGGTGGCCGCGGCGGCGGTGAAGCGGGCCGTGGCGTAGAGGCGACCAGGGTTGAATTCCTTGGTCAGCTGGCCGTTGACGAGCGTGTAGACCGGGGTGGCGGCGGCGGACTTGGCGAGGGCTCCGGGCGGCTGGTCATCGAAGACCCAGAGGCGAGCGACGTTGCCCTTGCTGGCATCGAACGGACCGGGTTTACCGATCTCGCCGAGGAAGGCGTAGAAGTTACGCTTGGAGACGCCCAGGATGCCGTCGGAGAGTCCGGCGGGCATGATGCTGCCGATATTGTCGCGGCTCACGATGTTGGCCTTGAGGATGGCGAGTTCGACGCCGGGGCCGGGACGGATGAAGAGTTCGGTCGCGTTCTCGCGCGCCGGGATGCCGACCATCTGGCTGCCGTCCTTCATCTTGAACGAGAAGCCGTGGTAGCCTTCCTTCACCTTCGCGGCGGGATTCAGCACGCTCTCGATGATGTAGTCCAGCGGGGCGCTGGCGCCGATGCTGCTGAGGTCGGGGCCGAGCTTGCCGCCGGCGCCGCCGATGGCGTGGCACAGCGTGCAGCCGGCCTTGCGGTAGTGGATCTCGCCGTCCGCGGGGTCAGCGCCCAGCTTGATCATGTTGATGATGCCGGCGATTTCAGTTTCGAAATTGCGCGGTCCGGTCTTGGCGCCGGTGAGAGGCTCGATCGTCTTCACCAAGGCAACGCCGCCACGGCCCAGCGAGCGGGCGGACTGGAGAGCGGCGGCGAGGTGCTCGGCGCTCAGGCCCTTCGGGAAATCCTTGGCGAGGCGCTGGGAGAATCCGCCGATCTGGAAGAGATTCGTCCACACGTCTGCGGCTTCCTGCTTCGTCTTGATCTGGGCGAACACCGAGGGGATGGCCTTGTAGGCTTCGCCTGGAGCATGGACGGCGAGGGCGGGGAGGGCGTCGCGACGGACCGCTGACGGACGGGCTTCGGCAGTCAGGCTGCGGAGCGCGGCGAGCGAGGGCTGCTGTCCGATGGTACGGAGCGCGGTGATGGCGGCCTGACGGAGCGCGACTTCTTTTTCGCGGCCGGCAAAGTCACCGAGCTTCGGGACGAAATGGACCAGCTTCCACTGGCCCGCGAGGCGGACGCATTCGACGAGTAGCTTCGGTTCGGTCTGGTAATTGAGCAGGCCGCCGAGACCGGAGAGGTCGCCGTTCGGTCGGACGTTACGGGTGCCGGCTTCAGCTAGGGCGCGGGCGACGCGCTGGCGGGTCGCAGGCTGCAGCGAGGCGTCGTTGATGAGGGACTGATAGAGGAGGCTCGCTTCGTCGGCGGTGCCGGCCTTGCCAATCAGCTCGATCCACGGGCCGGTGCCAGCGGCATCGATCTTGCGGCCGACGAATAGGCGCTGCACGTAAGGCGTGGCGATGCCGGGGTCGATCGCCTTGACTATCGCATCGAGCGACGCCTCCTGGCCTTCGACCTTGGAAGGCTGGGCGGCGACGTCTTCGAGCCAGGGACGAGCGAGTTCGTTGATGCTCGTCCATGCGGCGAAATCGAGGAAGGTGTCCTCGGCGTTCTGCGGGAGGTGCGTGAGCACGGCGCGGGCGCTTTCCGGGGTGCGGACGCGGGCGAGGGCGCGATGGGCTTCGAGTTGCACGCGCGGATTGGCGTGGGAGAGGAAGGGCGTGATCAGGCTGATGTCCGTCGCGCCGCGGGCGCCGAGGGATTTGCCGAGTTCGCGGAGGCCGACCTGTAGGCTCACGGGATCCTTACTCTTCAGGAGTTCGGCGAGGTGGGTCGTGTCGGCGGTGCGTCCGCTGAGGAGCCAGGCGGCGTGACGACGGGTGACGTCATCTTTGGCCCAATCCTTAAGGGCGGCCTGCAGTTCGGCGACCGGCAGCTTGGCGAGTTCGCGACGGGACTGTTCGAAATCCCAACGGTTGGGAGAGAGGAGGCCAGCGAGGAGATCCTGGGTCGGCTTGCCGAGGACAGGCTGCCAGGTGAGCGGCTTGGCGGTCTCAGGCAGGATACGCCAGATGCGTCCGTGGAGTTTGTCGCGACGCGGGTCGCGGAAGTCGACCTCACCGTGATTGATGATGGGGTTAGTCCAGTCGGCGACGTAGAGGGCGCCATCCGGGCCCATCTTCGGGGTGATCGGGCGGAAGGAGACGTCGCTGGTGCGGACGACGTCAGGCAGTTCCTTGGTCACGTAGCCGGACTTCGGGGTATCGGAGACGCTGAAGTCGTTGAAGCCGAAACGGACGATGCGATGGGCGCGGAAGTCGCACGTGATCGCGTTGCCTTGCCAATCAGGGCCGAAGAGCGGGCTGTTGATGAGCTCGAGTCCGCTGAACTTAGGGTAAGAACCAGGGCTGATGCTGCCGACGAGGCGGCGGGCGCCCTCGGAAGGCGGGAAGGCCGCGCCCGGGAAAGCCCAATGCACGCCCGTGCCATCGGCGCCGGAGGTGAGGAACGTCTGGCCGGCGGCGTCTTCTTGCTGGCCCCAGGCGTTGACGAGGCCCTTGGAGTGGACTTCGAGGCGTTCGGTGTTCGGGTCGTAGGCGAAAGCCACGCCGGAGTTCGCGCGCACGAGGCCCCAAGGCGTTTCGAGGTGCGAGTGGATGTAGATCGTCTGGTGGAAGTAGAGACGGCCATCGATGCCCCAGTGGAGCGTATGGACGATGTGGTGGGTGTCTTCGGTGCCGAAGCCGCTCAGCACGATGCGTCGGTCGGAAAGGATGCCGTCGGCGTTCGGGTTCGTGAGGTGCAACAGCTCGGTGCTGGCGCCGACGTAGACGCCGCCGAAGTTGTCCGGGGCGACGCCGGAAGGAATCAGCAGACGATCGGCGACGATACGGGAGATGTCGGCGACGCCGTCATGGTTGGTGTCTTCGAGAAGGATGATCTTATCATTGCCCGTGGACGGACCAAACTTCGCGGAGTTGCCGGCCATCTGGGCGGCGAGGTCTTCGGGGTTCACCTGTGGGTAGGTGTTGGAGGTCGCGACCCAGAGGCGTCCGGAGGTGTCCCAGTTCATGTGGACCGGCTTCTCGAGCAGCGGGTTCTCGGCGAAGAGCGAGATGCGCAGGCCGTCAGATAGCTTGAACTCCGGGGCGGGCAGGGAGGTACGGACTTCGAGCTTCGTCGGGGTCTTCGGTTCGGGTGGCAGGGTGCTGGGCTGGCCGGCGGAGACGGCGATGGCGTCGGCTTCGGCCGTGTCGATCAGCGGGTCGAACTTCGGGATTTCGACGGCGTTATTGCCCTGTTCGCGCTTACGGAAGCCGAAGATGTAGGTGTAGTTGGCCGGGCGGCTGCGGTGGAAGAAGAGCGAGTTCTTGCGGAGGACCGAGGCACGCAGGGCTTCGGCGGCGACGGCGGGCTTGTCCCAAGAATCCTTGTTCACGCTCCAGCCCAGCTGGGCGGCGACGCCTTCGCTGAGCGCGCGGTAGCCGCGTTCGGTGAGGTGGATGCCGTTGTCGGTGCCGAGGTCGAGGGCGATGCCGTGCGGTTTCCATTCCGCTTGGATGAACGGCACGTTCTTTTCCATGGCGAGTTCCGCCAGGCTGCGTCCATAGGCCGCGAGCATCTGGTTGTGTTCCGAAGGGTCGGGCAAGCCTGGGCGGGAGCCGCGAAGGTCTTCGTGGGCGATCGGTCCGAGGATGACGAAGCGTACCTTGCCGCCGGGGCTGTGCTTCGTGATGAGGTCCATCAACTGGGCGACATCACGCTTCAAGCGGGCGGGCGTGTGCTCGGTGCCGTAGCGGGCCGGATCCGGATTGAGGGCCGGGTCGTTCTTGCGATAAGTCAGCTCCTCGAGCGAAGCGGCCATACCGTAGCCGATGATCGCCACGGTGGGCTTCACGACGGCGAGCTGCTCCTCAAGCTGTTCGACGCCTTTAGCGACCGGATCGAAGCTGGCACGCGAAGCGCCGAGGGGCGTATCGCCGGAATAGCCGAGGTTGCGCACGGCGAATTTCTTGCCGGGGAACTCCTGGCGCATCTTGGTCTCAAGGAGACCGTAGTTGCTCTCGCGCTCGATGAGCACGTCGCCGATGAGGAGGACGCGGTCGCCATCCTCGAGCGTGAGCTTACGGCTATCGCCGGCGGCGCGGGCGGCCGGCTGGAAGGCGATGAGGGCACAGAGTGCCAACAGGGTGGGGAAGCGGGGCATGACGGGATTGGAAAAGGGTTTTAGGAGGTTGGCGAGGCGACTTTCGACCTCAGGGGGACGAAGTTGTTGCCATCGGAAGCCCTTTAAAATCGCTCAATTAAAGCGACGGCCTGAAATCAGTCCGCGAACTGCGGCCAGCGGGCCCGGAAGGCGAGTTGCGCGTCCTTGTCTGGAATCACCGGACGGGCCGGGTCGGTCAGGAACTTAAGCGGGAAGGCGGGCTTGAGGTGGAGGACGTGAACGGTCGAATCCTTGACCTCGAAGACCGCAAACCAGGCCCCGCAACCGATGTCAAAAAGGTCGCCATGACGGCTGCGGATCCGCCGGGTCCGATGCGGGCTCGGGTCGCGGCTGAGTATCTCGAGCATACGCGCCTCGAAGTCTACCGACCAATCCTGCTTCAGCCAGGCCATGTGTTCAGCGGCCTGGGGGGAGAAGGTCACGGTGAACGCTGGCGGGGCATCGAGGGCGGCGTCTACTTCGTCGATCCAGCCCGCTTTGGCGTCGGGGAAGGAATCGTAAGACGGGATGTAAGGCTTGATGTCGAAGATCGGCGTGCCGTCGACGAGGTCGCACGGGCCGAGGATCAGTTTCCCTTTCTTGATCTCGATCAGTTGCACCGGCGTGATGCCGATCGGATTGGGGCGATGCGGGGAGCGGGTGGCGAAGACGCCGCGCCTCTTCGAAGGGCCGCGCGGCGGGAGGACTTCAGGGCGCCAGTCGGTGTTGCGATGGAACCACCAGATCAGCCAGATGCGATCGAAGCCTTCGAGGTCCTTGAGCGCCTTCTGGTATTTGTCGCCCGGGAGCATCTCGAGCACGTTCGTCTCGGCCTGCTTCTCGTCGGGCTGATACCGGGCGTCGAATTTCAACGGCTTGCCGGAGCGGATGAAGCCGATGGGCGTGATGGTGAGTCCCGAATCCAAGATGACCAAGGCCTAGGCCGCGCAGGGCAAAAAGCAAAGATTCATTGTCTTACCTTCTTAGCCTCGTTAGCCGTCCTTCTCCGCAATGTCCGCCGAGGTCATCAATCTCTCCTGCTATAAGTTCGCTCCGTTGGAAGGGCTGGAGGAGCTGCGGGCTAGCCTGCAGGAGGCCGCGAAGGCCAATGAGCTGAAGGGTACCATCCTCCTCGCACCTGAAGGCATCAACTTTTTCCTGGCTGGCACCAGGGCGCAGTTGGCGGCCATCCTGGAAATTATCCGCGCCGTGCCTGGGCTTGCCGGTATCGCACCCAAGGAAAGCCCGAGTTCGGAGCAGCCGTTCAAGCGCATGCTCGTGAAGATCAAGAAGGAGATCATCGCTTTCGGCGTCGAAGGCGTCGACCCCGCCCGTCGTCCGTCGGCCAAGATCTCGGCGACACAGCTCAAGCAGTGGCTGGACGAAGGCCGTCCGGTGACGCTGCTCGATACGCGTAACGACTACGAGATCCGCATGGGGACGTTCAAGGGGGCGATTGTCCCGCAGATCTGGAATTTTCGGGATTTTCCTGCGGCGGTAGAAAAGCTTCCGGCGGAACTCAAGACGCAGCCGGTCGTGATGTTCTGCACGGGCGGCATTCGCTGCGAGAAGGCGGGTCCGTTCATGGCTATGCAAGGCTACACCAACGTGCTGCAGCTCGACGGTGGTATCCTGAAGTATTTCGAAGAGGTCGGCGGAGCGCATTACGACGGCGAGTGCTTCGTCTTCGATGAACGCGTGGGCGTAGGGCCTGACCTTCGGGAGACCGGTTCAGTCATCTGCTTCAATTGCCAGATGCCGCTGACTGTCGACGATCAGAAGCGTCCCGACTACGTCTACGAGCAGACCTGCCTGCATTGCGTCGACGGCAAGCCCAAGGGCCGGGGTAATACCGCTCAGAGCGGCGCCTGAGGCTTACCAGCGGAGTTCCGATAGACTGAAGACGCGGCGAGCCCCTTTGGGCAGGCGAGCCTGCAGGGAAGCGTCGTCGGTGTCGCTGAGGATGCCAGTGCGCAGCAATACGCAGTCGAGGCCGGCCCCGGCGGCCCCGGCAATGTCATGTTCAGGGCTATCGCCGATCGCTAGGACCGTCATCGGGTGCGGATTGCCGAGTGCGGCCAGTGCGGTGCGGTAGATGTCGACGTGTGGTTTGCCGAAATAGCGGAGCACGGCGCCTTTGCGTTCAAGCTCAAGGGCGATGGCGCCGGCTGAGGGACGGACGCCTTTGGGCGTGAGCATCTCGAGATCGGGATTGCAGACGGCAATCGTGACGCCGCGTTTGGCCGCTGGGGTGAGGTCGCGGATTTGTTCGCGCCAGTTGCGGTCAGGTTCCTGAGAGGCCGCGAGGATGATGCCTTCAGCTTCATCAGGCCAGGTGAGCGCGAAGCCGAGGTCGCCGAAGCCATAATCATCGCCGGGCTTGCCGGAGATATGGACCTTCGCACCGGAGCCGAAGCCAGCG
>CAINSX010000282.1 GCA_903853185.1 uncultured Opitutia bacterium | reverse complement strand
GCGGTCTCGTCTACCGGAAGGTGTCCGTGATGCATCAGGACGCGCAGCCCCGCAATGAGCTGCATCGAGGTCAGCGGGAGCGTGTCGTCGTCATCACAATTGCCCGCCACGACATGACACGGAGCGATCTCGGCGAGCTGCGGCACAATCAACGGACCGCAGACGTCGCCGGCGTGGAAGATCACGTCGCAACCTTCCAAGGCGATGAGCGCTTCGGCGCGAAGCCGGCCATGGGTGTCGGAGATGACGCCGATTTCGGTCGACGGCGCCACGGTCAGAGCGGGCGACGCAGCTTGCCGGCCGGAATCGGACGCAGGGCCGTGAAGTCTGCCCCGATCGTGTCCTTTAACTTGTCCTTAAGTCCAGGCGGCAGCGCGTTCACCGCCTCGACGAATTCCTTTTCGCCTGGGAAAGCGGTCTTACCGACCTCGGCGACCGGCAGGCTGGCGAGGGCGGCCTCGGGAAAGACAAAGTCGGCACGACGATCTGAGCTGCTAGCTTCGGCCTCGGCGGCGTCGACGTCCAAGGGCGGCAAGGATTCCTCAAGAATTCCCGAGTCTTCGATCGGGATGTCCACGACGCGCGAAGGCGTAGGAGCGACGGCCGCAGCGGGCTCGACGTCGGGGGCGACCGCGCTCGGCTCAGGCGCCGCCAGTGCGGCCACCGTGGTCCTTATTTTTTTTTGGCCGGGCTCCCGAGGGAGACCAGCTGCGGCGGCGGCGATGTCTTTTATGAGGAGGTCTATCGATCGCGACCTACTTTGCTCGATTGCTTTGAGCAGCGTCACCTCAAAGTTGGCCCGTGGCGAGAGTCCATGGCGGATACCGGTCTCCCCTTCCTGCAGGCACTCTAGGAGACGCACGAGCTGCTCGGTGGCGAGCGGGGCGCCAAGCTGGGCGGAATTGCCGCCGGAGCGGACGGAATCAAGGGTGGCGGCACGGACGCGGACCTGAAGGTCGGCGAGCACGCGGAGCAGGTCGCGACCTTCGGCATGGAAGGCATCACAGAGAGCGAGGACCTTCTTGCCATCGCACGTGGCGATGCCGTGGCAGAGGTCGGTGACCTGCTGGACGGAGGCCAGACCGTAGATGGAAAGCACATCAGCCTCGGTAATCTTTTTACCGGAGAAGGAGATCACCTGGTCGAGGATGGACTGCGAGTCACGCATACCGCCGGAGGCGAGGCGAGCGATGGCCGTGAGGGCGTGCTGGTCGGCCGTGACGCCGTCGGCTTTGACGATGCGGGCGAGCTGGGCGGCGATGACTTCCTCCGAAATCGGGTGGAACTCCAAGCGCTGACAGCGGGAAGTGATGGTCGGCAGGATCTTGTCCGCCTCGGTCGTCGCCAGGATGAACTTAACCCAGGGCGGCGGCTCCTCAAGCGTCTTGAGGAGCGCATTGAAGGCGTCCTTCGAGAGCTGGTGGACTTCGTCGATGATGAAGACCTTGAAGGGGCAGTTGGTCGGGGCGTACTGACACTCGTCGCGAATTTTCTTAGCGTCGTCGATGCTGCGATTGGAAGCGGCATCGATCTCAACCACGTCGAGGCAGTTACCCTTCTCGATCGCGAGGCAGACCGGGTCTTCGAGGGAGAAGTCTGGCTTCGGGCCGCCTGCGCAGTTCAGGGCCTTGGCCAGGATGCGGGCGGTCGTCGTCTTACCAGTGCCGCGAGGGCCAATGAAAAGATAGGCATGGGCCATGCGCTTCGTCTCGAGCGCATTGCGGAGGGTCCTGACGATGTGTTCCTGCCCGACGAGTTCGTCGAAGCAACGGGGACGCCAGCGGCGCGCGATGACCTGGAAGCCGGGTTCAGACACTAGCGACTAGGTAAGGACGGGCCGAAGGGGGTGTCAACGGGGCAAAGCCCGGTTTATTCCCATTCGATGGTCGCCGGCGGTTTGGACGAGACGTCATACACCACGCGGTTGATCCCCTTCACTTCATTGATGATGCGGGTCGAGGCACGCTGCAGCACGTCGTACGGCAGGCGGGCCCAGTCGGCCGTCATCGCGTCGGAAGAAGTCACGGCGCGCAGGGCACAGACGTTGTCGTAGGTACGACCGTCGCCCATCACACCCACGCTACGCACCGGGAGGAAGACCGCGAAGGCCTGCCAGACCTTGGCGTACTGTCCGGAGGTGCGGAGCTCGTTAATGAAGATATCGTCGGCCTTGCGGAGTACTTCGAGTCGCTCCTTGGTAATCTCTCCGCAGACGCGGACCGCGAGGCCGGGGCCTGGGAACGGGTGGCGCCAGACCATCTCATGCGGTAAACCGAGGGCTTCGCCGAGAGCACGGACCTCGTCCTTGAAGAGTTCACGGAGGGGCTCGAGCAGCTTAAGCTTCATGTGCTTCGGCAGGCCGCCCACGTTGTGGTGGCTCTTGATCGTGGCGGCGGGTCCGCCGTTGGGCGAAAGGGATTCGATGACGTCGGGGTAGAGCGTGCCCTGAGCGAGGAAGTCGACCTTGCCCTTCTTGGTGCGCTGGACCTCGGCGATGGAGCGTTCGAAGACCTTGATGAACTCGTGGCCGATGATCTTGCGCTTACGCTCGGGGTCGGTGACGCCCTTGAGCTTACGGAGGAAGACGGCGGAGGCGTCGACGACGCGGAGGTCCACCTTGAATTTACCGCGGAACATCTTCTCGACCTGGGCGCGTTCGTTGAGGCGGAGCAGGCCGTTGTCGACGAAGACGCAGGTCAGCTGCTTGCCGATGGCGCGCTGGATGAGGGCAGCCGCGACGGAAGAATCGACGCCACCGGAGAGACCGAGGATGACCTGGGACTTGCCAACCTTCTCGCGGATTTCGCGGACGGCCGTCTCGACATAATCGTCCATCTTCCAGGTCGGCTTGCAGCGACAGATGCGGAAGAGGAAGTTGCGGAGAATGTCGATGCCACGCTCGGAGTGGGCGACCTCGGGGTGGAACTGGATTCCGTAGAAGCGGCGCTTCGGATCTTCGATCACAGCGCACTCGGAGTTCTCGGTCGAAGCGACGGCCTTGAAGCCACGCGGAAGTCGAGTGATCTTGTCGCCGTGCGAATTCCAGATGCGCAGCGGGGACTTCAGGCCCTGCAGGAGCTGGGAGCCCTTGCCGAAGGAAAGGGTTCCGTGGCCGTATTCGCGGTGGGAGCTGCTGGCGACATTGCCACCGAGCATCTGGCCCATGAGCTGGACGCCGTAGCAGATACCGAGCACGGGCAGGCCCATCTCGAAGACGCCAGTATGCGGGTGGGGCGAGCCCTTGGCCTTCACGCTGTCCGGACCGCCAGAGAGGATGATGCCGACCACGCCGTCGGCGCGAAGGGTCTCAGGCGTGACGCCGAAGGGATAGATACGGGAGTGAACGTTGCACTCGCGGATACGGCGCGCGATGACCTTGGTCAGCTGCGAACCGAAATCGAGAATGGCGATGGACTGGGTGGCCATGGTGGAAAAGTGTGGGGGATTCAGAACTTGAGGCGAACATTGTTCCATCCGCAACGGGGGCAGACGGCCTCCTCGCGACGGCGAGGACGGACATAGGTCACGTTGCAGCGGACGCAGGAAAAGGCGGAATTGATGCGACGGTGATCCGAAAGGAGCACGTCTCGCCGGTCATACCAGGCCTGCAAGCCGAACAGGACGACCGCGCCAAGGCCGGCCAGGAAGGCCAGGAAGACGGCGAGGTCGACGGACTGCAACATGGTGGGCGTTGGGTGGTTAAAAAGGCGAGACGCGCCAGCCGGGGGGCGGACGCGTCTCGGGTTCAGGCCTGGGCGATAAGCTTAAGCCTGAGCAGAAGCAGCCGCCGCTTCCTTCTTGGCCTTGGGCTTGCGAGCCACCTTGGCCTTCGGGGTCATGGCCGGGGACTTGTCGTCCTTGGCCACGAGTTCGATGAGGGCCGTCTCAGCCGCGTCACCCTTACGGGCGCTGAGCTTGTAGATGCGGGTGTAGCCGCCGGTGCGACCGAGGAACTGCTGCACGCGCTCCTTGAATAGGAGCTGGGCGGCGTCTTCGTTGCGCAGCTTGGCGATGGCCAGGCGGTAGTAGTGGAGTTTCACCGACTTGTCGGCGGACTGCTCGGCCTTCTTGGCGTAGGTGATGATCTGCTCAGCGAAAGGGCGGAGGGCCTTGGCGCGCGAGAGAGTCGTCGTGATGCGAGCGTTGGTGAACAGCGCGGAAGCGAGGTTACCGATGAGCGAGCGGCGGTGGGCCGTCTTGACGCCGAGGACGTGATTGTGTTTGCGGTGACGCATGAGTGTGGGTTCCGGTCTGGATTAGGCGTTCACGCCCTTGTCGAGGAGACCTTCGTTGATCTTCTGGCCGAGGGAAAGACCGAGCTGTTCGAGCTTGGCCTTGATCTCGTTGAGGGACTTCTTGCCGAAGTTGCGGTACTTGAGCATCTCCTGCTCGGTCTTCATCGCCAGTTCGCCAACGGTATTGATGTTGGCGTTGTTGAGGCAGTTGGCGGCGCGGACGGAGAGTTCGATTTCGTTGACCGACATATTGAGCAGCTTGCGGAGACGGTTGGTCTCTTCGCTGATCTCCTTGTGGCCGGTCTCGAACTCGACGGAGTCGGCGGAGACGGTGTCGAACACTTCGAGGTGGTGACGCAGAATCGCGGACGCTTCCTTCAGGGCTTCGTCTGGGGTGATGCGACCGTCGGTGGAAATCTCGAGGACGAGCTTATCGTAGTCGGTCTTGTCGCCAGAGCGGGTAGATTCGACGGAGTACTTCACCAGGGTGACCGGGGAGAAGAGGGAGTCGACGGGGATGGAACCGATGGCCTGTTCGGCCTTCTTGTTCTCTTCGGCGGAAGCCCAGCTACGACCGACGGTGACTTCGAGGTCGGCGTAGAAGCGACGCTTGCGGTCGAGGGTACAGATGACCTGGTCAGGATTGACGAGGGTGACGCTCGCGCCCTTGGTCTCGAACTTGATGTCCGAAGCCTTCACGGGGCCGGTCTTGTTGACGTCGATGGTGCCCTTGAAGGCCTCGCGCTTGTTGGCTTCAGTGCGAATGCGCACCTTCTTGAGGTTAAGGACGATTTCGGTGACGTCTTCGACGACGCCTTCGATCGGCTGGAACTCGTGCTGCACGCCTTCGATCGTCACGGCGGAGACCGCCGCGCCTTCGATGGAGCTCAGGAGAATGCGGCGGAGCGAGTTGCCAACGGTGTGACCGAAACCGGTCTCGAAGGGCTCGGCGAAATACTTCGCGTAGGTAGGGGTGGCGGAAGACTCCTCTTTCTTGAGGGTCTTGGGGCGTTGGAACTGTCCGAGTCGCTTGGTCATGTCTGTGGGTCCTTTGGTGGTTTGGTCTGTGCTGGGATCAGCGGCTGTAGAATTCGACGATGATCTGGACGTTCACGTCCGAAGGCAGTTCTTCCTTGGCGGGCTCGCGGACGATCTGTCCGTTGAGCTGCTCGGGGAGGACGACGAGCCAAGCGGGGGCGGAGCGACCCTGGCCTTCTTCGACAGCGCGGGTGGCGAGCTGCTTAGAGGAGGTGCGGTCACGGACTTCGATCTTCTCACCGGGCGAGGTGGCGTAGCTGGCTACGTCAACCTTGTGGCCGTTGATGCGGATGTGGCCGTGGGCCACGAGCTGACGAGCAGCGGCGCGCGAGTTGGCGAAACCAAGGCGGAACACCACGTTGTCGAGACGGGTCTCGAGGATGCGGAGGAAATTATCACCGGCGACGCCGCCCATGCGCTTGGCGCGCTCGAAGGAGAGGCGGAACTGCTTCTCGGTCAGGCCGTACATCATGCGAAGCTTCTGCTTCTCATTGAGACCGACGCCGTATTCGGAGACCTTGCGGCGGGTCGTCTTGCCGTGGATACCCGGAGGGTAAGGACGACGCTCTTCACCCTTGGAGGTGGGGAAAATATTCTGGCCGAAGCGACGGTTGAGCTTCGTGGTAGGACCGGTGTAACGAGACATGGTATGTTAGGATTTGGTAGAGGTGGCGGATTGGAGGACCCGCCCGGTTTGCCATAGCCGGACGGTGATGCGGAAAGCAGGGACGATCAGACGCGACGGCGCTTCGGAGGACGGCAGCCGTTGTGAGGGATCGGGGTGGTATCGAGAATCGAGGTGACGTTCAGTCCGAGCACCTGCAGGGCGCGGATGGCGCTGTCGCGGCCCATGCCCGGGCCTTTGACGCGGACGGAGACATCCTTGAGGCCGTGAGCCATGGCGAGCTTAGCGGCTTCGGAGCAGACGACCTGAGCGGCGTAGGCGGTGGACTTGCGGGAACCACGGAACTGGTGGCGACCGGCGCTACCCCAGGAGATCACGTTACCGCTAGGGTCGGTGATCGTGACCTTGGTGTTGTTGAATGTAGCCAGGATGTGGCAGATGCCGGTGGTGATGTTCTTCGAGCCCTTGGCGCGACGAACCTTCACTTCACCGAGTTCTTCGCCGAGGAGTTCCTTGGCGGTGATTTCCTTGCGCTCGGGGGCGGCGGCTTCGGCCGGAGCGGCCGCAGCAGCGACGACTTCGGGGGCAGCAGCGCCTTCGGCGGCAGGGGCCTTCGGCTTCTTTGCCTTGGGGGTCTTGGGGGCTTCTTCGCTCATCGTAAAATAGTGTTAGGAGAAAGGTTGGCTTACTTGGACGGAGCCGCGGCGACGCCGACGGTCTTACGCTTGCCCTTGCGGGTACGGGCGTTGGTGCGCGTACGCTGACCACGGACCGGGAGGCCGCGGAAGTGGCGGAGACCGCGGTAGCACTTGATCGCCTGGAGGCGCTTCAGGTTCTGCGCGATGTCGCGGCGAAGGTCGCCTTCGCACTTGTACCCCATGCGTACGATGTACTCGACGATCTTGTTCAGCTGCTCTTCAGAAAGATTCTGAGCGCGCATGGCAGGATCAAAGCCGAGAGCTTCGCAGATCTCCGTGGCACGGCGGGGGCCGATACCATAGATATAGCGGAGAGAGATCTCTACTTTCTTGTTGTTGGGAATGTCTACGCCGAGGATTCGTGGCATGGTGTCCGTGCTGTTTGGAAGGTGGGAAAGAGGTCGGAACTTGGAGGTTCTGGTGGGATTTGAAAGCAAAAAATACGGTTTAAACGAGGGTGAGGATTTCAGCCCCGTTTTCGGTCACTAAAACGGTGTGCTCAAAGTGCGCGGAGACCTTCCCGTCGGCCGTCCGGGCGGTCCAGCCATCGGAGGCCATGACGACCTTATGGGAGCCGAGGTTCACCATGGGTTCAATCGCTAAAGCCATGCCAGGCAGCAACTTGGGTCCAGTTCCTGCCTTGCCATAGTTAGGAATTTGGGGTTCTTCGTGCATCTTGCGTCCGACGCCATGGCCCACGAAGTCGCGGACAATGCCGTAGCCCCCAGGGGCAAGCGCCTCCTGGATGGCAGCGGAAATGTCCCCCACCCTGTTCCCGGGCTTCACGGCGGCGATGCCTGCCATGAGGGATTTTTCGGTGTCCACGCAAAGCTGGCGGGCCCGGGGGTCGACCGCCCCGACCATGACGGTCCGGGCGTTATCCCCGATGAAGCCATCACGGCGGACGACCACGTCCAGGGATACCAGGTCGCCATCACGGATGATGCGATCGGCGGCGCCGATACCGTGGACGATCTCGTCGTTGAGTGAGATACAGACGTAGCCGGGGTAGCTGAGGCGGCCAACGACGTAACCGTGGCAAGCGCTCTCGCAGCCATGGCGGGCCATCAGTCCGCGGGCAGCGGAATCGAGGCCGGCGGTCGAGATGCCAGGGACGACGAGCGTCGATAGGTCGTGCAGGACACGAGCCGCGGCCGCACAGGCGGCGCGCATGCGACTCACGTCTTCGGCCGACTTCAAATCGATCATCCCAGGAAAAGCTTAGCGAGCGAACGTACCCCAGTGATTCAATCCCCAGGCGATAACGCCGAAGATGAACAGGGTCAGGCAGGTCTTCTCGAGGGAACCGAGGGCGGAATTTTCGTCATCCGTGCGAAGGGCGGTAGCGGGTACCGGAATGCCGCCGATGCGACCCTTCTTCAGGAAGCCTTCGTAGTTACGCTGCAGCAGGTAGGTTTCCACCTGGCGCATGGTGTCGAGCATCACGCCGACGGTGATCAGGCCGCCGGTGCCACCGAGGAACGTCGCGAGACGCATCGGGAAGCTGAGCTGGCTGATAAAGAGGTCAGGCATCAGCGCGATGATCAGCAGGAAGAGTGAGCCAGCCAGCGTGAGGCGGGTCATCACGAAGTCCAGGAACTGGGCGGTGTGCTCGCCAGGGCGGACACCGAGGATGTAGCCGTTGTTCTTCTTCAAGTCGTCGGCAATCTGCACCGGGCGGAACATGATCGAGATCCAGAAGTAGCTGAAGCCGAAGATCAGGACCGAGTAGACGGTGTAGTAGAAAGCGTTATTACGGGAGAAGAACGCGGCCCAGTCATGCAGGAAGGCAAGCGTCGGGAAATAAGTGCTCAGCGGGTTGAGCAGCATGGGCGGGAAGCTCATGATGGCACCGGCGAAGATGACCGGCATCACGCCCGCGTAGTTGACCTTAAGCGGGAGGTAGTTGGTCTGTGCACCGTACATCTTGCGACCGACCATGCGCTGCGCGTACTGAATCGGGATCTTACGGACGGCCTGGTTAATGGCGACCATCGCCGCGGTGACGGCAACAAAGAGGAGAATCATGCCGGCAGCCTTCTCCCAGCCATGGGAATTAGCGGCGGCGGCGCCGACCTTACCGCCGAATGTCATGTCGACGAAAGAGGTGAGCGCACCAGGGATGTCAGCGAGGATGCCGATGGTAATCAGGACCGACGTACCGTTGCCGATGCCGCGCTGCGTGATCTGCTCGCCAAGCCAGAGCATCACAATAGCTCCGGAAGTGAGAAGGCAGACGCCAAGGCAGACGAAGAGCATCTTGCTCTGCATTACGACGATGGTACCGGTAAAGTTGCCGAGTCCGAGAGCCTGGCCGACCTGCTGCGGATTGCAGAAAGCGCCGAGGAGCAACGCGGACTGAACGATAGCGATGAGGATGGTGAGGTAGCGCGAGTACTGGGCTACCTTCTGGCGGCCGACTTCGCCCTCCTGCTGGAGACGGGCAATCGACGGGACGACCGCCGACATCAGCTGCATGATGATCGAGGCGCTGATATAGGGCATGATGCCCAGCGAGAAGACCGCCCCCTTGAGGAGCGCGCCACCCGTGAACATGTTATACATCGCGACCACTCCGCCCGACCCGGCCGACTTGTCGGCCATGGAGTGGTAGTAATCCATGATGTCCTTCGGGTCGATACCCGGCAGCGGGATGTTCGCACCGATACGGGCGACGAACACCAGGGCCACGGTAGCAATCAGCCGGGCCCTGAGCTCAGGGATCCTCCAGCAGTTGGCGAAGGCCGAGAACATCGAGGACAGGGGTGAGCCGAGGCTCACTCAGCGGCGGTGGCCGACTTCTTGATTTCGATCAGGATCGCCTTGCCGCCGGCCTTCTCGATCTTCGCTTTAGCGTCCTTGGAGAAACGGTGGGCCTTGACGGTGACGGCGCGCGTGAGCTCGCCGGTACCGAGAATCTTGAGGAGAGGAGCGGACTTTCGCAGGACGCCGGCGGCGACGAGTTCTTCGAGGCCGAAGGTCTTGCCTTCGAGTTCTTCGAAATCGCGCACATTGAGCACGGCGTAGTCGATACGGTTTACGTTGTTAAAGCCGCGCTTGGGCAGACGACGGTAGAGGGGCATCTGACCGCCTTCGAAGCCGGGGCGATGGCCACCGCCGGAGCGGGCCTTCATGCCTTTGTGGCCACGACCAGAAGTCTTGCCGTGACCGGTACCGCGGCCGCGGCCGAGGATCTTATGGCGATGAGTGGAGCCCTTGATCTTGGGCAGAGAGTCGAGTTTCATGTCTGTGTGTTCCGCTTAGGCGCGGAGAGCCTTGATTTGTTCGAGGGTACGGAGCTTGGAGAGACCGTCCAAGGTGGCCTTCACGATCGCCTGGGGATTATTGGATCCCATGGACTTCGAAAGGACATCCTTGTAGCCAGCCACTTCGAGCACGGCACGGACGCCGCCGCCGGCGATGAGGCCAGTACCGGGAGCAGCCGGACGGAGCATCACGACGCCGCCGTCGGCGTGGCCGATGACTTCGTGCGGGATGGTGTTGCCGCGGAGATTGACGCGGACGAGGGCGCGGTGGGCGCGGTCGGTTCCCTTGCGGATCGCATCGGGAACTTCCTTGGCCTTGCCGTAACCCACGCCGACGCGGCCCTTGCCATCACCTGCCACGACGAGCGCGGCGAAGTTGAAGCGACGGCCGCCTTTGACGACCTTCGAGCAACGGTTGATGTGGACGACCTTGTCGTTGTATTCGGAAGCAGGGGCGTCGTTGCGATTATCGCGACGAGGACCGCGGCCGGGGCCGCCAGGACCGTTGCGGCGGCCACCAGGACCACCAGGGCCACCAGGACCACGACGATCGCCACCAGGACCGGAACGGCCAGGGGCGCCAGGGGCGCCGGAGGGGGCGGAGGCGGCGGGAGCCGCGGCGGGGGTGTTTTCTGCGCTCATGAAATTAGAAGGTCAGGCCGGCCAGACGGGCGGCTTCGGCGAAGGACTTGACGGTACCGTGGTAACGGCGACCGGCGCGGTCGAAGACGACGGTCGTGAGACCGGCGGCCTTGGCCTTGACGCCGAAAGCAGTGCCGAAGGTGGCGGCGCCACCGACGTTGGCTTTCAGCTTCTGTCCGCGGAGATCCTTGGAGGTGGAGGCGAGCGAGACGAGGGTCACGCCCTTGTCGTCGTCGATGGCCTGGGCGTAGAGATGCATGTGGGTCATCTTGAGGGCCAGACGGGGACGGGCGGCGGTGCCGCGCACCGTCTTGCGGATGCGCCAGCGGCGCTTCTGCGCCAGGAGATTCTTCTTCTGCAGTTTCATGGAATGTGTTCGGTTCGGGCGGATTAGGCCGTCTTCTTGCCTTCCTTACGGCGGACGAATTCACCTTCGACGCGGACGCCCTTACCCTTGTAAGGCTCGACCGGCTTGTAGAGCTTGATCGAGGAAGCGACCTGGCCGACCATGTGGCGGTCGGCGCCGGTGATCACCAGCTTGGTGCCATCGGTGACGACGACGTTGACGCCGGTCGGGATGGTGTAGCGGATCGGGTGGGAGTAACCGAGGGCGAGGTCGAGGACGTTACCCTTGAGGGCAGCCTTGAAACCGACGCCTTCGATCAGGAGGGTCTTGGAGTAACCAGTGGCCACGCCTTCGCACATGTTGCGGATGATGGCGCGGACGGTGCCATGGAGAGCGCCGGCGGTGCCGGGCTTCTGGACCTTGCCGGCGGCGTCCTTGACCTCGGTGAGGTCAGTGACGTTGACGATCTTCGCGTCGACGACGACGCCGATCTCCTTCGGGAAGGGTTTCGAGAGTTCGCCCTTAGGTCCCTTGACGACGACGACATTGTCCTTCACGGACACGGTCACCTTATCAGGGATGTTGACGGGCTGCTTACCAATTCGGCTCATTGAGTTGCTTGTTTTAAGGGTTGGACGGATTACCAGACCTTCGCGAGGAGCTCGCCACCGACCTTCTGGCGGCGGGCTTCGGCGTCAGTCATGACGCCACGGGAGGTGGTGAGGATGGAGACGCCCATGCCGCCGATGACTTTCGGGACGGAGCTGTATCCGGCGTAGACGCGACGGCCAGGAGTCGAGACGCGCTCGATGCTGGTGATGGCGGGGACGCCGGCGACGTACTTGAGGGAGAGTTCGAGGACGGGCAGGCCTTCGCGCTCGGCCTTGCGGGCGGAGGCGACGTAACCGGCGTCGACGAGGATCTTGGCGACGCCTTCGCGCAGACGGGACCACTGGACGGTGATCACGGCCTTGTTGGCCTGCGAAGCGTTGCGGATGGAGGTCAGGAAATCCCCGACGGTGTCAGTAGAAGCGGACATGGTTTTGTTTTTGCTGTTGGATTACCAGGAGGCCTTGGTGACGCCGGGAATCTGGCCGTTGAGCGCGAGCTCGCGGAAGGTGATACGGGAGAGGCCGAACTTGCGGATGAACGCACGCGGACGACCGGAGATGGAGCAGCGGTTCTTCTGGCGGACCTTCGACGAGCTGCGGGGCAGCTTGGCGAGGGCACGCTGGGCGTCGTAGAAGGCTTCCTCGGTGACCTTGGGGTCGGCGAGGGTCTTCTTTAGTTCGGCGCGCTTGACGGCGTACTTCTTGACGAGACGGTCGCGCTTGAGGGCGCGCTGGATGACGGACTTCTTGGCCATGCTGGTAAGGAGGTGGAGGGTTTAGGCCTTGGCGGCGGTGGCGGCGGCGGCGTCGGCGGCGCAGGAGCGGCGGAACGGCATGCCGAGGAGGCGGAGCCGTTCGCGACCTTCGTCGTCGTTGTTGGCGGAAGTCACGATGATGACGTCCATGCCGATGTTGGCTCGCTGGGAACCATCGGCCTGGGTCTCAGGGAAGATGGTGTGGTCGGAGATGCCGAGCGAGTAGTTGCCGCGACCGTCGAGGCGGTTCGAGGTACCGCGGAAGTCGCGGATCATCGGGAGGGCCACCGCGGTGAGGCGGAGGTAGAATTCCCACATGCGGGCGCCACGGAGGGTCACCATGCAGCCGAGGGTCATGCCTTCGCGGACCTTGAAGGCGGCGACCGACTTGGAGGCCTTGGTGATGACGGGCTTCTGGCCGGAGAGCTTGGTGAGCTCCTTGACGACTTCGGCGATGTGGCCTTTGTCGGCTTCGGCTTTGAAGGCGGAATTGAGGACGATCTTCTTCAGGTTCGGGACCTGATGGATGTTCTTATAGCCACGGCTCTTGATGAGCTCGGGGACGACCTTCTCGAGGTAGTACTTCTTCAGGTAAGGGACGGTTGCCATTTTCGTGTTAAGTCTCGGGGGGTTTCGTCTGGTTTATTTCTTGGCGGCCTTGGCCGGCTTCTTGGCGCGACGGGCGTCCCAGAGGGAGCCGAGCATCACGTTGGAGCGATGGATGGGGGCTTCACGCTCGGTGATGCCTCCCTGTCCGTCCTGGGTGCGCTTCAGGTGGC
>CAINSX010000281.1 GCA_903853185.1 uncultured Opitutia bacterium | reverse complement strand
GCGTCGTATCAGGAACGTCTCGAACACGCGCTCGAACACGGCACCCCCATCCCACAGGCGCTCGCCGAGACCAAGGCCTTCCTGCTCAACGCCCCCGGCGTCGACCCGAAGTCCGTCGAAGCCACCGGCGTCGGCATCCTCTACAAGTCGTCCGAAGGCCTGGGCTTTTACCTGCGCATCCCCTTCGACCGCCTCCCCGGGATCAAGTAAGCGGTAGGGATAGCACCACGTGCTGTCCTCCGGCCGTCTATACTCCAACCTCCATACTCTATACTCGATTCCCCGGCTTCAAACCTTCGACCGCCGCCTTCAACGCCTTCGTACGCTCTTTCACGTCGCCGGCGGGATCCATCGGCGCGCCGACAACGATGGTGACGCCGTGGCGATAGAACGGCCAGAGGCAGAAGAGGAGGATGTTCTGCACGGTGATCGAGAACGGCGTCACCCAGCGGCCAGGATAACTGCCATAATGGAAATACACCGGGACCATCGGGACGCCGGCCTGCTGCGCGATGCGCACTGCGCCGGTCTTGAACGGCAACTCCGCCTCGCCGAGCGCCTCGACCAGTCCGGTCGGGCAAATCGCCACGGTCTGACCCTGCTTCAGCAACGCCACGGCGGCGTCGATCGATACCTGCACGAAGCCCCAGCGCAGCGCATACTTCTTTAAGAACGGGAACGAGAAGACCAACGGATCCACCAGCAACCGGGACGACGCACGGACCACCGCGAACAGGAAGACGTCCCGGTAGCTGACATGATTTCCGCACAGTAACACGGGCCCATCCGGCAAAGTCCCGACAACCTTAGACTCCCCTACCAGCATCCGCGACAGCGTGGTCGCAGGCCGGGGAACATCGCTGGTCGGCTCGCTCATCCTCATAGTCTGTCATTCAGGACCCAGGAAGCAACCCAGCGTATCGACCACGCAACTCAAAGCCGTCGCTGGGGTTCCATCTGAAGATACTTTCATGAACACCTGCCTCAGCCTGTTCCGTTCCCTCGCGCTGCTCGCGCTCCTTCTTTTCGCCACCGCGGCCTGCGCGCAGCAGACCCCGGCGACCGAACGCACGTTTCAGCAATACAAGGCCGAAGCCGAAAAAGGCGACCTCGACGCGATGCACAAGCTGGGCTGGGCCTATGAACATGGCGCGGGTACCAACCGCAACAACGCCGAAGCCGTTCGCTGGTATCGTAAGGCCGCCGAAGCTGGACACGCCATCTCGCAGGAAGAACTAGGCCAGGCCTATCTCCACGGCGACGGCGTAGCCGTCGACCAAAAGGAAGCCGTGAAATGGCTCGAGATGGCCGCGCTTCAAGGCCGTGGCTCGGCCCAGTTCGCACTCGCCGAATACTACGGGGGCGACCTGCGCTTCGTGACCACAAAATACATCGAGGCCTACGCCTGGGCCCACCTCTTCGCCAAGAATCAGCCGAAGGAGGCCAAGGGCACCCGGCACGAGACCTTCCTGAAGTCGATCGACAATCAGCTCGTCGACAAACTGATGCTCGCCGATGCCCAGAAGCGCCTCACCGAACTTGAGAAACTCCTCGCCGCCAACATGCCGGCGAAGAAGCACGACGGGGGCAAGAAATAGTCTTCAGCGACCCACCCAAACTTCCTACACCACCGCATGCGCCTCCTTGCCCTCCTCTGCCTGCTCGCCGTCGCCGCCCTCTCCGCCGCGGACGATAAGGTCGTCATCTGGAAGCTCGATGACGTGAAGGCTGGCGAGAAGAAGCGCCTCGCGGACGGCTTCAAGCGCGTGGCCGAATGGGCCAAGGCCGAGAAGACCGTCGTGACGATGGGCATCATTTGCGATTCCCTGACCCAACCGAACGCCGAGGACGTCGCCTGGATCAAGGCCAACGCCGTTGAGAACGGCGGAGTCATCGAGTTCTGGAACCATGGCTGGGATCACCGCAGCTGGACCGAGGCCGGCAAGCAGCTTTGGGAATTCCGCGGACCTGACGCCGCCACCCAGGCCAAGCACCTCAAGAATGCGTGCGATACGTTCAAGCAGGTGACCGGGCTGACCTTCCACGCCTTCGGCGCAGGCTTCAACCAGGCCGACGACGCCACCATCGCGGCCATGGACAGCGTACCGGAGATGACCATCTGGATGTACCCGCCCAAGAACGAGACCAAGCGCAAGGTCCTCGGCCGTACGCTCAACATCGAAGTCGCCACTGGCAAGGTCAGCTACGCCAAGTTCGCCCAAGACTACGCCGCCAAGAAGCCCGCCTCCATGATGCTCCTCCAAGGCCACTGCGGTATGTGGAACGACGACTCTTTCAACGACTTCGTCAAGATCGCCGCCCTCCTCAAGCAGGATGGCTGGACGACCCTGACCGCCAGCCAGTACGTCGAGAAAGCCGGCAAGAAGTAAGCCTGCCCGCCGGGCAGGCTTACAACGCAGACGGTAGTTGCCTGCGCCTTTTTACCTATCTGATGTTCAGACAGGCGGCGTGATGCGTCTCGATAGCCTTAGAGAGCGTCATCATATAGGCCTCAATCGACCTGGCCGACTCCGGCGTCAGTTCGGACGGAGCACTAAATGCCATGATGCTTCCATTGGCGGCGAGCAAGGTTGCCTTAGTGGCATCAATCTTCTGATCCCAGGTGCTACGCGCCTGCCTCGACTTGACGTCAGGCGGATATATGCCCGTCCGCAAGGCCGAGATTGCGGGGGCATTTGCCGCGATGATCGACATGCCTAAAGCCTGCAGGCGTGCCACGGCGGCGATGAACATGACCTTGTCGCCGGTCTTCACCGCAGACGTATAATCCGGCCTCACCCTGAGGTACTGCTGGTTCAAGGCATCCCTCTGGCTGGGAACGGTGCCCGCAAGGGCACCGGCTGCCAGGAAGATGCCAAGCCAGCGTAATATAACATTCATAATATAAAAATGGCCTGAGACGGCACCAAAGCAAGCGTCAACGCGATCCGCACCTTCATCGATAAAACCGATACGCCTAATTAGTACCTATTAGAAAAAATCTATCCTGCCAAAGGTTGGGATTGCGTCGCGGCGGCAGGGTGTTTCCTTGGTTTCCATCATGTTGCTGAAAAAAGTCGTGCTGGGGTTAATCTTCCTGATGACGTTCCATTCCTCGGCCAAGTCGCAGACTACAAAGACCACCATCGGCGGACAATCGGTGTCGAAGTATTCGTCCGAATACCAGAATTACTCCGTACCCTCCTACGGCTATGTGCGGCGATACTATGAGAACGGGGCATGGCATTATTACGTAAACGGTTCACTGCTGGACTATAACTACTTCGGAAGCCTCAAGACCATCACGAGTAGCGCGACCTTCGATGTAGGAAAAGTCGGAGGCCTAGGACGAATGGAGACCGACCAGAAATTCGCCCTGATCTGGCAGGCATTCCGGGAAAGCCACACCTTGAATTCGGAGGGTAGATTCACGCCTTCAAACCGGGCCAATACCCCCGCCAACAAGCTGGCACTTTATGAATTCGCCTATTTCGTCTCTGAAGCGCGCCCTGCGATCTCCATTAATTCGATCGAAAAATGCCCCAGGTGCTCAGGGAGAAGGGTGCGGACTGGCTTCACTCCCGCGGGTGCCGTAGGCGAAGTTCCATGCGAAGAGTGCAACGCCTTCGGCAGCATCGCCAAGCAAGAGAACTTTGCGCTGATCATCAGCGGCCCGATGCCCCTCCGGCCCAAACTGGAAGAATTGATTAAAGAGGGAATGGTTCCTGACCCTGCATCCAAGACTCCGCCGCCCCCGCCGGCACCAGCCAGGCCATTTCCCGAACAGAATAAGCCTAAAGACATGACGCCCCCCGCCAGGCCAGCGGAACCGATCGTTGAACGTTCCACAAGGGAACTGACCCCGGAGGAAAGATATAGCTCAGCCAAGGCAAAAGCCGAGGCTGGCGACGCCCAGGCTCAATACGAGCTGGGGCTATTCTATGCGCAGGATTTTGAGCGGACCGTGGCGTTGGACTACTTTGAGGCCTTCTCCTGGACCAAGAAAGCCGCCCTCAAAAACCACCGGATGGCGCAACGTCTTCTGGCGAAATTCTATGAACTCGGTCGCGGAACAGACCGCAACCTGGAGGAGGCAATTAAATGGAACCGCTCCGCCGCCCTTCTGGGATGTAAGCAGAGCCAAAGATGGATGGGCCAGATGTATCATACCTCTTTCCAAGGCGGCAAGGTGTACGAAGACTTCATCAAGAAGGACATATCCAACCTTTCCGAGGCTTACGCCTGGTTCCTTCTCGGCACCGAAAAAAGTATCCCTACCAGGCCCGACATCAAGACAGCGACTTCCGAGGAACTCGCCTTCGGCCCTGCCCTCACACCGCGTGACTACAGCTTTGAGATCGCCACGCAAACGACCAGCGAGGGCGAAAGAGACAACGTTGCCAAAAACCCTAGCTTTAACAGGGCGATATCCGATTCCGCCAAGTCGCGCTATGCCAACCTTCAGGCCGAATCCGCTGACTACATGAAGGCGAACCGTCCTCGCTGAAAAAAGGGGCGGAGAGGGAGGGATTCGAACCCCCGGAGCCTTGCGGCTCGGCTGATTTCAAGTCAGCTGCAATCGACCACTCTGCCACCTCTCCGTAAGCGGGATTCAACGGCGGCTGGGGTCTTCCCTCAAGCGGATTCGGTGCCTTTCCCTTGGGCTTTCTCCTGATTTTCCAAGCGGGCCGGCTTCCCCCTTGATGCGCGCATGAGCACCTGCGTCCGCGTCGAGGAGATCGACGGCCCCTACGGCCCCTTCGCCATCGGCGAACGGGCCATCCAACGTCTCTGGGCCTCCGGCGAAGTCCGCGGCCCGATGGCCGCTACCTCCGGCGCGACGATCGAGATCGTCCACCCGGGCGATTGGAATCGCGGCGCAGGCCCCGACTTCCTGGGCGCAGAGATCCTGGTCGATGGCCAACGCCTCCGCGGCGACATCGAGATCCATCTGCGCTGCTCGGACTGGCACGCGCATGGTCATGACCGCGATCCACACTTCGGCGGGGTGATTCTCCATGCGGTACTGCTCCCAGGCACGAAGGACGTGTCCACACTCGCCGGCCATCACCCGGAGACGGTCGTGCTCCTGCCCTACCTCCCCCGCGACCTCGAAGATCTGGCGGAAGAAGACGCGCTCCTCGAAATACGTGGCCGCTCGGGCGATGTCGCCAAGCGCGTACTGGAAGCGGAACCGAATCTTACGCTGGGCCTGAAACGCCGCGCGCTCGAACGCTTCCGCAACAAGACGAAACACGCCCGACTACGCATCAAGGAAGTCGGCTGGGACGCGGCCTGTCACGAGCTCTTCGTGGAATCACTTGGCCTCGGTGGCAACCGCGCCCCGATGTCGGAACTCGCCCGCAGCCACTCGCCGGAACAGATGCTCATCCTCGGCATCGATGGCCTCTACATGGAGAAGTGTGGGCGATGGCGCCTACGCGGGCTGCGTCCCGCCGGTCATCCCCATCGCCGGCTCGGCCAATACCTTGAACTCTACCGCCGTCGTCCGGATTGGCGCGCGCAACTTCGCGATTGGGCCCACGCCCTACCCTCCTCACCACTCGTCTCCGCGCGCCGTCGGCTCATCGACGACGTCTTCGCGTGCCTGCTCTCCGACGGACGGGCCGATACGTTATGTGTGAACGCGCTGCTGCCCCTGCTGCAGGATCCGCGACACACGCTGGATCGCAGCTGGCTCGACTGGCCGCCCGGGCATCACCCCGACGACATCCATGAGGCCCGGGTGCTGCTCGGCCTGGCCGGGTCCGCCCGGAACTGGGAAGTGCAAGGAATCCTCGATATTCTGCGCCGTTCGACGGCCTCAACCGAACCCAAACCAGCCTGAGGCAAGGTCCCTAGGCGGAACTAAGGAACACGGGTTGACCACACGGAAGGCCTGTCCTATATTATTCCTATGAACCCCAAGCTCACCCTGGCTCTCCTCGCCATCGGCCTCTCCGTCCCCGCCTTCGCGGCTTCCGCTTCGTCCAGCGACCCGACCGCCCACATCCTCGGCGGTGGCGGCAAAGGTCCCACCGGCCCTGGTCCGTCCGGCCCCGGCGGCGACTTCGGCGTCGTCGACGAGTGGGACGAACAGGAAGACTCGCTCCTCGATCAGGCCATCAAGCTCCTCGAGGTCGCCGAAACCGCTCCGACCGTCGCCGACCTCAAGGAAGCCATCAAGGATCTCTCTGTCGCCGAAGACATGGAAGAACAGGAAATTCACCCGCGTGAATCCAAGGAACCCAAGGGCCCTCGCGGTAGCTCTGGCCCCCGCAAGCCGACCTCCTCCCGCCCCCGCCACGTGAAGGAAGACCACGATGAGATCATCAAGCAGGAGAAGAACGCCATCCAGCTCGTGCAGGAAGCCGTCAACGCCCTGAAGTCCAACGATCGCCGTAAGACCACCGAGAACGTGGCTGCCGCCCTCGTCGCCATCAAGCGCGCTGACGTCCTCAACGAAGACGAAGACCCGAACGAAGGAACGGAGTCCGTCAAGGCCGCCCGCGCCGCCGCTACCGCCTCCGGCGCCACGGCTCCCGCTAAGCCTCGCAAGAAGTAAGCCGTCCGGCTTGTTCAACGAAAAGGCCCCTTCCGGGGCCTTTTTCTTTGGGCCAGGCTGCCGACCTCAGGCCATCATCTTCCGTGCCTTCTCGAGCGAGACGGCCAGGCGGTCGACTTCCTCGAAGGTGTTGTAGAACGCGAACGACGCGCGGGCGGTGCCGCTGAGGCCGTAATGCTTCATGAGCGGCATGCAGCAATGGTGACCGGTGCGGATGGCGATGCCGTCCGCGTCCAGCAGCGTGCCGATGTCGTGCGGATGTCCGCCCTCGATGTTGAAAGAGATCACGGCCACCTTCTCGGGGGCTTCGCCCACGATGGTCAGTCCCTTGATGGCCTTGAGGCGCTCGGTGGCGGCGGCGAGCAAGGCCTGCTCATGCGCATGCGCGGCGGCCTGGATGGGCATGACGTATTCCAGCGCGACGCCGAGGGCGATGGCGCCGGAGATGTCCGGCGTGCCGGCTTCGAAACGCTCCGGGGCTTCACGGAAGGTGGTGCCGGCGAAGTCGACCTTGCGGATCATGTCCCCGCCGAACTGGTAAGGCGGCATGGCGTCGAGCAGCTCAGGGCGACCCCAGAGTACGCCGACACCGGTCGGTCCGAAGGTCTTGTGGCCGGAGAACGCGTAGAAGTCGCAACCCAGCGCCGGTACGTCGATCTTGAAATGAGCGGCGGACTGGCAGCCGTCGATGAGTACGAGCGCGCCGACGGCCTTGGCGAGACGCGTCATCTCGGCGGCGGGATTGACCGTGCCGAGGGCGTTGGAGACGTGCGCAAACGCGACCAGCTTGGTGCGGGCGGAAAGCAGGCCCTTGAAGGCGACGAGGTCGACCTCGCCGCGGGGCGTGACGGGCGTGACCACGACCTTGGCCCCGGTGCGCTCGGCGATCACCTGCCACGGCACAATGTTCGCATGGTGCTCGAGGTGCGTGAGCAGGATTTCGTCACCTGCCTTTAGGTTAGTCCGGCCCCAGCATTCTGCGACGAGGTTAATGCCCTCAGTGGCTCCACGTACGAAGACGCAGCCGCGGGTATCCTTGAGACCGAGGAACTTCGCGACCGACGTGCGGGCGCACTCATAAGCGGTAGTGGCCTCCTCGCTCAGGAGGTGGACGCCACGGTGGACGTTGGCGTTCTGCTCCGAGTAGTAGCGTTCGAGGGCCCGGATGACCGCGAGCGGCTTCTGGGACGTCGCGGCGTTATCGAGGTAGGTCAGCGGACGGCCGCGCACGGAACGCCCGAGGATCGGGAAGTCCTTGCGGAGGGCGGCGGCGTCGAACGCGGGCATGGGCCGAACGTAAGAGGACCCGGGCGGGGCGCAACCGGGAAGCGAACTCAGGGCGACGCCGGCAGGCGCACGGCCTTACGGATATAGGCCGGCACGTCCACGTCCTGGCCGTCGATGAAGGTCATCGGCGTGCCGCCGAACAGACCGCGGCGCATCGATTCTTCCGTCGCAAACTCGAAGATCGGCTGCGCGGGATCTTCCGCCTTGGCACCCTTCTTAGGCTTGGCCGGCGCTTTCGGCGCAGGCAGCGATGCGCCGAGCACCGAAACTTCGATGCGATCGCCGAGCGCGGAGTCGATGCGTGCGCAGAGTACCGTGGAGGTCTCGCCGCCGAAACGCGCGCGGACCGCGGCGACGGCCTCGAAGGCCTCGGTCGAGGTCATGGCGGATCCACCGGCGACGGTGACGAAGAGCGAGGCGACCTTGGCGACCGCGCCGGGCGCGTGCGCGAGCGGGCAGTCGCAGGCCGCGCGGGCGGCCTTCATGGCGGCGCCTTCGCCTTCGCCGATACCGAAGGCGAAGAGCGTGGGCGAACCGGGCGTGGAGAGGAGCGAACGCAACGCGGCCGGGTCGACCGCGATGAGGGCGCCGGGCGCGAAGGCCGAGGCCAGGCCGCGGAGCGCGCCACCGACCCAGTTGTCCGCCGCAGCGAACGATTCGGAAAGCGGCGCGTCAGGCGAGACCTGCTGGAGCAGGAGATCGTTATGCACCACGACGAGGCCGTGGCACTTCTGGCCGAGCTTGACGGTGGCGTCGTTCGCCTGGCGCATGCGCCGTTCGCCTTCGTGCGAGAACGGCATCGTCGCGAAGGAGAGGACGGTCGCGCCGCATTCGGCCGCGAGGCCGGCGACCACGGAAGCGGCACCGCTACCGGTGCCGCCACCGAGGCCGGTGACGAGCACCACGACGGGAATGCCGGTGAAAAGGCGGCGGAGCGCGGCTTCTTCGGATTCAGCAGAGGCGAGGCCAAGCGCGGCTTCGCCGCCCGTGCCCATGCCACGCGTCTGCGCGCGTCCGAGCTGCAACGTGGCGGCGGTGCCGGCAGGTAAAGAACGTGCGTCGGTATCGAGCAACGCGACGGCGATCTCGGCCGGCAGCTGCGCCGACAGGCGCGTGACCATCGAGCAACCTGCCCCACCGAGGCCGACCAGGAGGATGGAAGCGGGCGTGGACATCTTAGAGGCGGAAGAGCTCCTTGAGCTGGGCGAGGAAACCGCTCGGACGGCGCACCGGCGGCGGCGCGTCGGCAATCGCGGCAGTCATAAGGCCCACCACGCCCGCGTACTCAGGCTTGCGGAGGGATTCGTTCTCGAAGTTAGGGACGCCGACGCGCGCGGAAAGCCCCGTGACCTGCTGCACCGCCTCGGCCGCGTCGGCCAGGCTGGCGGAACCGCCGGTCAGGATGACGCCCGAGGGGATCATGTTCTGGTCCAGCTTCACGGCGTGACCAGGGAAGATTGCCTCGAGGCGACGGAGCACGTCCTTGCGCACGAACTCGATCGTCTCCTGGTAGCGGAGCGAGAGCACCTGCGTGATCGTACCACGGTTGAACTGCTGGTCGCCCACGCCCTTGTCGCCGTCCTTCCAGATGGTCTGGTTGACGTCGTTCTCGCGGTGCATCGCGGAACCGAAGCGGAGCTTAAGGTCCTCGGCCGTCTCGCGGCTGATGCGTAACGCCACGCTCAGGTCGTTGGTCAGATGCTCGCCGCCCACGGGGATCGAACCCGCGCAGAGGATGTGTTCCTTGTAATAAAGAATCCAATCAGTCGTGCCGGCGCCCATGTCGATGACCAGCACGCCCTGCTTATCGGCGTCGCTCGCGGTCGCGCAGGCCGCGGCGTGTGAGGCGAGGATAAAGTCGCGGACCTTGATGCTCATGCCATTCACCATGCCCACGCGCATACGCATGTTGCCCTCCTCCATCGTCACGCGCCAGAAGTTCACCTCGAGGCGCTTGCCCGCCATGCCCACCGGGTTACTGACCGGGCGGTTGTCCAGCATCGTCGGCTGGCGCATGTAGAGAATCGTCGCGCGACCAGACGGCGGCTCAAGGCGCTTGGCGGAGAGGATCGCGTCCGTGACATCCTTGGCGGTGATTTTTCCGTCGTGCGCGGGCACGGCGACGAAGCCCTTCACGCGCTCACCTTCGGCAGCGGGACCAGACAACGAAAGATAGACCTGCTCGACGGCGCGACCAGAACCACGCTCGATGTCATTGACGACCTCATGGACGCACTGCGTGAGTTTCTCGAGGTCAGTGACGGTGCCCTTCACGACACCGTCGGTGCGGCGCTCGCTGAAGCTGAGCATGCGGGCCTTGCCATCGATGATCTGGCCGAGAAGGCTCGCGGTCTTGTACGTGCCGATATCGATGACGGCGATGAGAGAAGGAAGGGGCTTGGGGGTCATCGGAGAGGGAGAGGGGCGGGAACGAGGCGCGGTTCGGGGACGGGCGATGAGGCGTTGATGCGGTTCTGAATCGACATCTTGAGCACGTAGGCCTGCGAAGTCGTGCCAGGGCGGCGAAGCAGCTCGTCGACATTGATGCGTCCGAGCAACGCCAGCTCGTTACGCCAGTTGGCGGTGGAGAAGACGATCTCGACCAAGGCCGGTCGGTCCATCGGTTGCGTACCGGGCCGCACGGTCACGCGCAGATTCGAGCCTGGCGAATCCTCTTGGGCGCCGAAGCAGTCGCGCAACGAGACCGCGGACCACTGCTTGTAGAGGTTCGGATAAGTCGTACGCACGGTGAGCAGGAACGGAGCGGCGATCTCGATGCCTTCGATCACCATCTTATCGTCGCTGCCCGTGGCACGGTAGTCCTGAATCTCTGGGAGATTGCGGACGGCCTGCTCGGGGTAGCCCGACCCGGCGAAAGTCTGGCCGTCGGAAGCCACGATGCGCACCTGCATCGGCGTGCTCTTGCCCGGCAGCGAGGCAATCTTGGCGACCGCGAGACGCTCACGTAGGGCGATGTCGAGCGTGCCGTCGGTGCGGCGGCGGACGTCAGCGGCGACGACCTGATTATCGGCCTCGAGATCGGCCTTAATCGAACGCACGTCGCGCCCGAAGCCTTCGGGCCCATTGGCGACGACCTTCTTCACGAAGTCGGCAGAAAGGAAACCATCGGTCTTGTAACGCAACCCGCCGGCAGAGGGCGCACCCGTGACGGATTCATCGACGGCCCACCAGAGCACGCCGACGAGGACGATGAAGAAGCCGACCGCAAGGATCGTGGGCAGTTTGGAGCGCACGGCGCGCTTGCGGCCGATCTCGCCTTCAGGGACGCGGTTGACGTCCTGCGGCACGAGCGCTCGCCAGTCGCGATCCGCGGGACCCATGAAGGCATCGCGACGTTTACGGAAGAGATTGTCGAAGAGGCCCATGTTCAGCGGCGGACGGGTTGCGCGGCGCGCGCGAGGGCCGGAGCGGCCATGCGGCGGACGAGGGCGGGGAAGTCGAGGCCAACGCAGAAAGCGCTCTTGGGCATCAGGCTGGTTTCGGTCATGCCGGGCATCGTGTTGATCTCGAGGAAATAGAAGCGGCCATCAGGCTCAAGGAAGACATCCGCGCGGGCGAAATCCCGGCACCCGCAGGCGGCGAAGAGCCGGGCAGCGGCCAAGCCAATGGCGGAGGTCAGTTCTGGCCCGACAGGGGCTGGGAACCGATACTCCGAGGCACCCTTGGTGTATTTGGTCTTATAATCGTAGACGCCGGTCAGGGCGACGATCTCGACGAGCCCCATAGGCTGGCCGTCCAGCAGGCCGATGGACATCTCCCGGCCGCGCAGGCGGCGTTCGGCCATCCACTGGCCCGAAGCGGGAATCTCGGCCAAGGCCCGGGCCACGGCGGCCTCCCCTTCCAGCATATAAAGGCCGACGCTGCTACCTTGGTCGGAGGGCTTGATGACGAGGTGTTCGCCCAAGGCGGCCACCAGCGCGGCGGCCGTGGGCTTGGCGGAACCGGCGAAGGCGACCTCCGGGATGGCCGGTACGCCCGCCGCGCGCATGGCAGCCTTGGTGGCGACCTTATCCATACACAGTCGGTTAGCGACGGACGAGCAGCCGGCGAAGGCGATGCCACGGGCTTCCATCTCGGCCTGGGCGCGACCGTCCTCGCCCCAGCCGCCATGAAGGACGGGCAGGACGACATGTTTGGCGCCGTCGAGCCAGTCGGGCAAGACGTCGACCTCCAGCTCGACGAGACGGGAACCCGGGAGCACCGACGCCACAGCCTGGCCGGAGCGCAGCGAGACTTCGCGTTCGGAGGAGCGGCCGCCGCAGAGGACGACGATTTCAGGGGCGAAAGTCATAGGAGTTCCTTCCATTCGCGACCCAGCGCGACGATCTCCGGCTGGAGTTCGACGCCTTGGCGAGATTTCACCTCGGCGCGGACGGTACGCATGAGCTCAATGAAATCGGCGGCCTTGGCGTCGCCGGCGTTGACGAGGAAGTTAGCGTGGGTGGGCGAGACCGAGACCGGCCCGACGGCGCGTCCCTTGAGACCGCTGAGGTCGATGAGGCGGCCAGCCTTGTCGCCTTCGGGATTTTTGAACACGCAGCCCGCGCTGGCTTCGCGCGGCTGGGAGGCGCGGCGCTGCGCGGCCAGGTCATCCATGCGCGCACGGATGGCGGCGGGTTCGTCGCGTCCGGCGGAACGGAGCACGGCGGAAAGCACCACCGAGCCATGCAGCTGCGGGCAGTCGCGGTAAAGGGCGTCAAAGCTGTCGCGGCGGGCAGCGCGCACCCGGCCCTGCGGCGAAAGCCATTCGATGGATTCCACGACGTCGAAGATCCAGCCGCCCATCGCGCCGGCGTTCATGCGGAGCGAGCCGCCGATCGTGCCGGGGATGCCTTCCAGGAACTCGAAGCCCTTCCAGCCTTCGCGCGCGGCGAAGCCGCAGAGCTCCTTGAGACGGGTACCGCCGCCGACGCGGAAGCGGCCTTCGCCGAGGTCGGTGACGGCGCCCCAATGAGCCGCATCAAGGTGCAGGATGAGGCCGTCATAGCCTTCGTCGGGCACAAGGAGATTAGAACCTCGACCCAGCGCGAACCAGCGGAGATCGAGTTCCGCGGCGGCACGCAGCAGCGTCACGATATCGTCCACGTTCGCCGGTTCGGCGTACCAACGGGCGGCGCCGCCGAGGCCAAGCGTCGTGTGCCGGGCCAGCGGTTCGTTGGCGCGCAGGGCGCATTCGGCCGAAAGACGACCGGAGACAAGGTCGGGCAGGTCGAGCGAAAGAATGTCGGCGCCGCGCCGACGCAGCACCTTCGCGTAAGCTTCGGCGTCGCGCTCGATGTCGCCCGCACCGACGAAAGCGACGACGGTATCAGCACCGACGGAAAGTTCGTCCAGGATGGCGGGCAACGCCCGACGATCCTCGACGAGGCGATGCGCAGAGCCATTGACGATCGCATCGGAACCGCCGCCTTCGACGGCGGCTTCGCCCGCGGAGTAGACCGGCAAGACGAGAGCATGGTCAGCCACGGCGAGTGCGTCGCGGAATTCACGGACGTACTGACGTGTGCGCGTGTGACGGTGCGGCTGGAAGACGACGATCAGGCGACCGGCGTGCGTCTCGCGCACCCACTTGAGCAGCGCGGCGATCTCGGTGGGATGGTGCGCGTAGTCGGCGAGCACGCGCAGGCCGGTGCGCTCAAAGAGCACGTCTTGGCGGCGACGGATGCCGCGCCAGCGGGCGAGCGGCTCGGCGACGAGGCCGCCAGTGATGAAATGCGTGACCGCAAGCGCCAGCGAGGCGTTGGAACGATTGAAAGTGCCGGCGACCGGCAGGTTGAACTGGCCGGAAGGGAAACGTCCCTCGAGTGAGACCACCGAGGAGGAGTGACCACCCTGCACGAGACGGAAGGAATAATCACCGCCTTCGCCGACGCGGATCACGGGGACCTTGAGGCCGACGACGAGACGCTCGAGACGCTCGTTGCCGACAGGGATGACCACCGCGGTACGGGTACGTTCGAAGAGCGCGCGGAAGACGCCTTCGAGCGCGGCTTCATCGCGGTAGTAGTCAGGATGGTCCCAGTCGAGGTTCACCGCCACGGTGACGTCGGGCGAGAAGGCGCCGATCGTGCCGTCGCTCTCGTCGACCTCGGCCACGACCCACGGAGACGAAGCAGAGGCGCGGGCCGGCGGGAAGGACGGATCGCGGAAAAGCCCGCCGAGCACGTATCCAAAATCGGCTTCGGCGCTAGCGAGGGCCGCGACGAGCAGGCCGCACGTGGTCGTCTTGCCATGGCTGCCACAGATGGCGACGAAGCGACGGGCGGCGACGGCTTCGGCGAGGAGTTCGCCCCGGCGAAGCGTGCGGACTCCATGGCGTTCGGCGAGCGCGAGCGCCGCGTGGCCGGGCTTGACCGCGCTGGAACGGCCGACAACGGAAGGCTGGCGGCCCGCGGTCCAAGGATCGCGGAGGAGAGGGATATCGGCATTGGCCAACTGGAGCTCCATCGG
>CAINSX010000280.1 GCA_903853185.1 uncultured Opitutia bacterium | reverse complement strand
CGCGAAATCGTTATCATTGAATGCACCGAAGCCCGCAAGGAGGGCAAGCGCCCTTCCCGTTACATGACCACCCGTAACAAGAAGCTTTCCCAGGAGAAGGTGGAGCTGAAGAAGTACAACCCCTCCCTGCGCCGTCACACGCTGCATAAGGAGATCAAGGGCTAAGCTCCTTTCCTCCCCACGCCAGAAGGGCCGGCCGCAGTGATGCGAGCCGGCCCTTCTGTTTGGCGGGGTGGCGGAGCCTTAGGCCGCCTTCAGGGTGCGGCGCAACTCGCGCCAGCGGGCCCGGTGGTGGCGGGTCCAGTCGATCAGGGCACGCTCGAAGCCGATGTCGCGGCCAGCCTTCTCGGACTCGATCCACTTATGACGAAGGATCTCTTCGCGCTCGGCGAGGAACTCAGCGTACAGGGACGAACGGGCCGCCAAATCGGCGTCGGTCTTCATCTCCTGCTGCACATCGCTCATTCTTAAAAGCAGATTGAGGGGAATATGACGAACTTGCAAGCCGTAGGCGACGGCTGGGTTACGCCTGTTTTTCGAGCCCTTGGAGCACCGTCAGGCCGACGGAGCGGAAGACGCGGGCCGGATTGCTGTCCGGGTGGCTGATAACCACCGGAATACCGTGGTCGCCGCCTTGGCGGATGGTCTGGTCGAGGGGGACTTCGCCCAGGAGGATGGTGCGGAGGGCCGTCGCGACCTTCAGGCCGCCGCCTTGGCCGAAGAGGTATTGGCGGGAACCATCGGCGCTTTCCAGAAAACTCATGTTTTCGGCCACGCCGAGGATCGGGACGCCGACCTTCTCGAACATCGCCGCGCCGCGGAGGGCGACCGCGACCGCCGCCGTCTGCGGGGTGGTCACGATAATGGCGCCGCTGAGGGCCATCGACTGGGCGATGGAAAGCTGGGCGTCGCCCGTGCCCGGAGGGAGGTCAATCAGTAGGACGTCCAATTCGCCCCAGCGGACGTTGGTGGCGAACTGTGAGATCGTCTTCATGATCATCGGACCGCGCCAGACCACGGGGGCGTCAGCATCGATGAGCAGACCCATCGACATCACCTTCACGCCGAAGTTCTCGAGCGGGATCATGGTGTCGCCGTCCAAGAGGGGGCGACCGTTGACGCCGATCATCAGGGGCACCGAAGGGCCATAAATATCGCAGTCCATCAGGCCGACCTTGCCCGGCCGGCCATCGTCGGAGAGGGCGCGGGCGAGGGCGCAGGCAAGATTGACGGCGAAAGTAGACTTCCCGACGCCGCCTTTGCCGCTGGCGACGGCGATGATGTGCTTCACTTTGCCCACGCCGGCGTCGGCTGGGAGCTTAACCGTCGCTGCCGGGGCGCCGGCGGCAGAGGGGGCGCCCTTGGGGACCGTCACCGTGATGGCGATCTCGGGGTTCTTGGCGCCAAGGGACTTTAGGACGGCCTCGATGTCAGCGTAGAGCTTCTTCGGGACCTCAGGGTCGCCGCTCGTGACCGCCAGCCCGACGCTGACCTTGCCATCGAGGGTGACCTCGATGCCCTTGACGAGGCCGAAGGAGACGATGTCGCGGCTGTAGCCCGGGTAGCGGACCTGGCCGAGAGCCTTCTGGACGGATTCCTTATCGAGCGACATCAGCGGGATTGAACTCCCTGCCCAACCTAGGTCAAACTGCTAACCTCAAAACAAACCCGCTCGATGCGCTTCCTTTCCCTCTTCGCCGTCTTCCTCGTCTCGCCCCTCTTCGCCGCAGGCAACATCCAGGTCGACACCGAGATCGACGGCCCAATCAGCCGCAAGATCATGCCAGTGGCGGTCGTCTCGGATGACCCGGTGCTGGGCGGCCTCGTCCAATTCGCTCTTTCGACGCACGGCGCGATTCAGATCTCGCCCGGCTCCTCCGTCAAGGTGCGCATTGGTCGCAGCGGACTGGCCGCCGTCGTCGCCTGCGACAGTCCGCTTTGCACTTTCACGACCAATGTCGAAGGCAAGGACGAGCACCAGCTCGCGCTGAGGGTCGCCGACGCCGCGCTCGTGGGCCTCGGTCGTCGCTGGCAGCTCAAGCCTTTGTTCGCCGATACCAAGGTCGCGTTCGTCTCGCGTCGCACCGGTAGTGCGGAAATCTACGTCACCAACCTCGCCCGCTCGAAGACGCTACAGCTGACGAGCTACGGCAGCACCTCCATCGGCCCGCGCTGGTCAGCCGACGGCTCCCGTATCTTCTTCATCTCTTCCTTTCGTAACAATATGCCCGAGATCTTCTCGACCAACGGCATGGGCGAGGTCGCCAAGGTCATTACCGGCGTCCGCGGTGCGCTGGGCGCCGCAAGCAGTGGCCCCGACGGCCGCATCGCCTTCGCGTCTTCCAATAAAGGCACCATGGACATCTTTGTCGCCGGTCCGCAGGGACAGGCACCGACGCGCGTGATCAAGGCCCCGAGCACGCAGTGGGTGAACACGGATCCTTCGTGGTCTCCCGATGGAACGCGTTTCGCGCTGACCGCCGGTCCGTCCGGCAGCCCAGGTATCACCCTCGCGAGCTCCACCGGTGGTGCCTTGCAGCGGATCTCCACCGGCCATAGTTACAGCACCGAGCCACGCTGGAATCCCGTCGTCCCTAATCAGCTCATCTTCACCTATCAGGAGGCCGGTACGCTGCGTCTCGGCGTACTTGATCTCGCGGCGGGCACCGTGACGCCCGTCACGACCAAGAGCCCGGTATCCATCGCTCACGCCTCGTGGTGTGCCGACGGTCGTCACCTGGTCGCCGCGCAGGGGGATTGGCTGGTCGTGATCGACAGCGTGACCGGCAAGGTAACGCGTCTCACGCCTTCCCAGTTGGGCGACTGTTCCGCGCCCGACTGCTGGACGCGCCGCGCGGAGTGACCGGCGTCACTCGACGTACAATCCTTCGGGGCGCACCGATTCTTCGGGGCTGAGGTACAGATTAAACTTCGCGAGCTCGGCGGGCGTGATCTTGGCGCCCTTGCTCGTCGCTGCATAGGTCTTCTCGTCGACCAGCGCATAAATCGTGTCCTTGTCCGCGTCGCGGGCCAGCGCGAGGTAGCGCCACTGCGGCGAGTTGCGCGTGAAGACGAAACGGTGGGTGGCCGTCTGGAGGTTCGCGTAGAAGGGGCGTCCGCCGACGGTCACTTTGTCGGTGACCTTATAGCGTTCGCGGTCGATCAGGAAGGCCTTGGCCATCGGTTCGCTGGCCCACTTGCCCGTACCGAGGTGCTTGGAATCCCAAGGCAGGAAGACCGTGTCGCCGGCGAGGCGGATGCTGACTATCACCTGATT
>CAINSX010000279.1 GCA_903853185.1 uncultured Opitutia bacterium | reverse complement strand
CCTTGCTCCCCGCCGTGATCGCCCGCTTGAGCGAGACCCTTTCCTGATGATCGAACTGAAGTGCCCCATCCACGAAGACATGGTCCAGCCGCTGGAAGACCATTTCTGCGAACTGACCCGCTCTTGCTGGATGCTCTTCCATGAAGGCCCCGGGAAGCCCCACTTCGTGATGGGCTACTTCGATACCAAGGCCGAGGCCGATGAGTCTTGGGCCGGCCTGCGCAAGGCCTTCAAGAAACTGCCCGAGGCCTATGAAGAGACGGTCATGGCCGATAAGGACTGGAAAGAAGCCTATAAAGAGCACCTCAAGCCGTGGGATCATGGACGCCTCCACTGGGTCCCAGCCTGGATGCGCGGCAAGCATACCGTTCCGGCCGATGCCGCGGTGATCTGGTTCGACGCCGGACTGGCCTTCGGCACAGGCGACCATCCGACGACCCGTCTCTGCGCCATCCGCATGATGGACTTCCTGGAGAGCCATCCCGCCGCGAAGGTTTCCGTGACCGACGCTGGTTGCGGTTCTGGTATCCTCGCCCTCTCCGCCGCCAAGCTCGGCTGCGGACGAATCGCCGGCTTCGACCGTGATCCGGAATCCGTGCGCGTCAGCATCGCCAATCGCGAAGATAACGGCATCGCCGATGACGCGGTCGCCTTCCATCACGCCGGACTCGAAGAAGGCTTCCGCCTGACCGGCCGCGCCGACGTCGTGCTCGCGAACATCATCAGCGACGTGCTCTGCATCTACGCCGACAACCTCGTCGACTCCGTCAGCCCCGGCGGCGTGCTCGCGCTCAGCGGCATCCTTGCCAAGGAACAGGACTCCGTCCGCGCCCATTTCGAATCCAAGTGCCGCGAAGCCTGGGGTGATGGCATGAAGTCCGACGGGCGTATCATGGGTGAATGGAGCGACGTCGCGCTCTTCCGTCCGCTCTGAGCAGTTGCTTCGCCCGCCCTTCCCCCTTCCCTCGACCCATGCCAGACAACACCGCCCAACGCATCCGCTTCGGTCGCATCATCTCGGTGGCGTTCGGTCTCCTGTGCGTCGCTCTTGGCGTCAACGGTCTCCTCGGCGGCGTCAGCCTCGGTTCTCTGCATTTCCCACCGCGCTGGGAACCGGCCGTCGTCACCTTCCCCGTCGCCCTCCGAGCGGAGTGCTGGTTCTTCATCGCCTACGCCGTCCTTCTTTTCCTTCCTTGGCGCCGCATTGAGAACCGCAAGGCCTGGAACTGGCTCTTCGCGCTGCTCTGCCTCGCCTCGGTACTTTTCGCGTTCACCATGATTTGCGAAGTGATGGCCAAGAATTACATCGCGCAGAACGCCCACTTGAAGGCGAAGATCCCCGTCTTCCAGGCGGTGCTGCTCTTCCTTGGCTTAGGTCAGATTCCGATCGAACTCTTCAGTCGCAAGCCCGAGCTGCTCGACTAATCAGAGCGCGGCGTGCAACGCCTCGGCGCGGCGGATCGCGTCTTCGATAGTCGGCGCGGTGACGGTGATATGGCCCATCTTGCGGCCCGGAGCGGCCTTCCCCTTGTCGTAGAGGTGCAGCTTGGCGGAAGGGTCCGCGAGGACCTTGGTCCAGTCGGGCTCCTGGCCGTTGCGCCAGACGTCGCCGAGCAGATTGACCATGGCGGAAGGAGCAAGCGGCTTCGTCCCACCGAGCGGCAGACCGCAGACGGCGCGGATGTGCTGTTCGAACTGGCTGGTCTCGTTAGCGTCGAAAGTCTGGTGGCCGCTGTTATGCGGACGCGGGGCGAGCTCGTTGACGACGATACGGCCGTCCTTCACGAACATCTCAACGGCGAGGAGGCCGACGAGGTGGATCTTCTCGGCGATGCGGCGGGCCAAGGCGCGCGCCTCGGTGGCGGTGGCTTCGGCGATGCGGGCGGGCGAGATCGAAAGATGCAGGATGTGGTTCCGGTGGATATTCTCCGCCGGGTCGTAGACCGCGGTGCGGCCGTCGATGGTACGCGCAACGAGGACGGAGATCTCCATCTGGAACGGTACCCAAGCTTCAAGGACGCCGACGGCACCGCCGATCTTATCCCACGCGGCGGCGAGATCCGCTTCGGCGGTCGGTAGCTTGACCTGTCCTTTACCATCATAACCAAAATCAGCGGTCTTCAACACGCAGGGGAAGCCGACGGTCTTCACCGCGGCCTGAAGCTCGGCGAGCGACGACACGACGGCGAAGTTAGCGCAAGGGATGCCCGAGGCGCGGAGGAACTCCTTTTCACGACGACGGTTCTGGCAGGTCGCGAGGACGTT
>CAINSX010000278.1 GCA_903853185.1 uncultured Opitutia bacterium | reverse complement strand
TCGACCGTCCAACAACTCAGACAGATCGCCGATAGCGATGAAAGCCCGGCCGAAGCCCTCCGCTTGATGATAAAAAAGGAAATGGCGCGCGAAGATCTCTCCCCGGCCGCCCGCAATCTCTTCGAACAACTCCTAGCCTTCAACCCCACCACCCGGGGAGACGAACCTAAGACGGAAAGGTGGACCAAACTCCGCTTAGCCCACTGGTGCGAAGCTCACTTCAATATCGACAGTCGGATCACACCCACGAAAGACGAGCTGCAAGAAATCGTGGATAATTTCAGCAAGGCATTGATGAACAAGTACTTATAATTATGACAGTAACTTTCGTGTGCTAATGACAAGAAAGTATCTCTGGTGGTGTTGACATTTTAAGGAGGGTGGCACATAGTGGAGGCGATGATTCCTCCCATGAACCAACCCAAGATCGAAATCCTGCCCCTCAAGAAGGGCTTCCTCCGCGCCGCCGCTGACGCGACGCATGTCCTCGTCCGCCTCGTCGCCCCGGCCCAGCCCGCCGATGCCGCTGAGACTCCCCGCGCCCCCCTCGACCTCTCCCTAGTGATCGATCGCTCCGGCTCGATGAACGGCGAGCCTCTCGAAGCCGCTCGTGAAAGCGCGGCACGCATCGTCCGCGGCCTTCGTGCCGATGACCGCGTCGCCATCGTGGCTTTCGACAGCTCCATCGAAGTCGTCCAGCCGCTGACTCAGGTCACCGACCGCGAGGCCATCGTCGCCCGCATCAAGTCCATCGACGCCCGCGGCTCGACGGATCTCTTCGGCGGATGGGAAGAAGGCGTGAAGCAGCTCGCGCCCTTCACCCGCAAGGATCGTATCGCCCGCGTCATCCTACTCAGCGATGGCCAGGCCAACCAAGGCCTCGTCAACGAGCTGGAGATCTTCGCTCGCGTCACCAAGGCCGCCGGCGCCGGTATCACGACCTCGACCGTCGGCCTCGGGCACGGCTTCAATGAATCGCTCATGACCGGCATGGCCACCGCGGGCGAAGGCGTCGCCAACTTCGGCCAGACGGCCGACGACCTCGACGAAGCCTTCGAAGAGCAGTTTGCGATCATCTCCAACTCGTTCCTCCGCCAGGTGAAGGTCAGCGTGCAGGGTGGCAGCGACGTCCAGGTCCGCCTGGTCGGTGAAATCCTCGAGAACGGCGCGACCCGTAGCCGCAAGCTCGGCACCCTGCCCTGGGATGCTTCGCTCGTCGCGGTGATCGAACTGAAGATTGGCGCGCTCGCCAAGGGCGATGCGCTCGCGGCGGTCAACTTCGAGGCGATCACGAAGGAAGGCGAACCGGTCAAATTCGGCCCCGCGCTCATCACGCTCCCGGAAGTGGACCTCGCCACCTTCTCCGTCCTGCCCGTCGATGCCGACGTCTCCGCCCTGATCGATGAGGCGATTGTCGCCGAGAAAATCGAGGTCATCGAAGCGCTCACGCGTAGCCGCAAGTACGCCGAAGCGAAACTGGCCTTCGAAGATCTCCTGAAGCGCCCGAGCCTCTCGGACTGGGCCAAGCAGAAAATCGAGTACCTCAAGCAGCTCCTCGACGAGGATGCGATCATGGCCGCCAAGGAAATGCGCTACGGCCGTACCCGCATGATGAGCCAGTCGAAGATGGCGGCGATGGCCTGCTACAGCATGGAGGTCGACGAAGACGTCGAGGCGAAGAAGGCCACCTACCTTCGCCGCAAACGCGCTGACGGCCAGGCCTCCAAGCCGAAGCCCCCGCAGGGCGGCACGACGGGCGGCCAGCCCCCGCAGGCCTAAGCGGGCCAAACGGCGGATTTCGCCTGGTGGAAGCAATTCCACCGGGCTTTTTGTTGCCCGGTCAAATCCGCGGGGCAAGATGGGCGTCCGTCCCTATGTCCCGCGTTCTCCGCTTCACCCTCTGGAGCGTCGGCATCCTTGCCGTCGTCCTCGGAGCAACCCTTTTCTGGGTCGAATCCCAACTCCGCCCCGAACCACTCGGCGCTCGCGTCAAAGGCATGCTCGCCAACGCCAAGATCAAAGGCGGCATCGCCCGCGTCGAAGCCTCCCTAGATGGAAAATTCTCCGCTGAAGGCATCGACCTGATCTTACCCGACGGCACCAAGATTTCCGCCGCCGCCATCAAAGGTGAAGCGCAAATTATCTCGATCATCAAAGGCACCTACGCCCTCAGCAGCCTTGAAATCAAGACCCTCGATCTCGACTTGAGCGACCGCAAGCCACCTGCGAAGACCGCGGCTGCTGGTTCCGTGGCCGCAACCAAGACCACTTTGCCTCCCATCGTGCTCGGACCCTACGCCGTCTCCGGACGCGTGAAGCTTGCCGATGGCACGCTGCTTCGTTTCAGCGTCCGGGGAGATGAATTCGACTCCCGCGGCAAGGCCGACTTCCGCGCCGGCCTTGCTTGGCCGGGCTTCGCCGTGGGCAAACAGATGACCGACCCGCGCGGTGAAATTACCTTAAAGGCGGAGTTCCGTCGTCCGCTCGGCGCCGACGGCATCGGCCTCGATGACCTCATCGCCGACATCGGGAGCCTGCGGCTCGAACTCACAGCCAAGGATGCCAGCCCGATCGCCGCCGGCTCCGTCGGCTTCGTCCTGGATGCGACCAGCACCGCCGGCAAGCCGGGCGTAAACTTCACCGGTGCGCTCAGCGATTCGGCTAATCGACCTGCAGTGAGACTCTCTGGTAACCACTTGGCTGGCCGCACCACCATCAACGCCCAGCTCGACGTCGACCCGACCCGCTTCGGCATCCTCAGCCAGCAGTTACCGGAGGTCCGTCTCTCGGGCAAGGCCACCGGCGAACTCGAAGGCTCTCGCTGGCAAGCCGGCGCCGACCTCAATGCACTCTGGCCCGACCTGAGCAAGTTCTCGAAGTCGCTCGCGAAGAACACTCGCTCCGAATGGAAGCTGGTCGCGAACGCGCAAAGCAACGCCACCGGCTTCGCGGTCAATAGCCTCTCTGTCACGGGTAACGGCGTGACGATCGCCATCCCGCAGACGCTCACCTGGAAAGGCGGCCTGCTCCCCGAGAACGCGAACGACGCGACGGTGACCATCGCCGCTAACGACGCCGACATCGTGGCGCTGAATCCCTTCCTTTCCGCCGCCGACCTCATCGCGACCACGGGCCGCTGGACCGGCGAAGCCTCGATCTCCTTCAAGGACGGTAAGCCCGCCGTCACCAGCATCCGCACGCACAGCCTGCGCGGCGTCACGCTTGAGCGTGGCGGCAAGCTGCTGATGCGCGAGATCGACGCCGAGCTCCCGATCAAGTCTGAGGATGGCGCCATCTCCCTCTCTCCGTTCAGCCTTGGCTGCGCCGCCGGCAACATCGCCACGGGCTCGCTGACGCTGCGCCCCGGCGCCGATGGCGCCTGGTCCGCCGTCGCCAACGTCAATGTAGGCATCGTCGAACTCGCCTCTCAACCCAACTGGGAAGACCTCCCGGTCGATAAGCTCAAGGGCATCCGCGTGAGCGCCCAGACCTCCGTCAATCGCGCCGCCGGCAAGGCGCCCGTGGTCGCCTCCGCAGAGGCGCGCATCTTCCGCCAAGGCCTAAACCTTCTCGCCCTCAAGCTCCGTCAGCCGCTCGCGCTCGACGGCTCCAAGCCCACGGGCGTGCTCCTCGAAGCCTCGGCGCGCGACCTGCCGCTCGAATCTCTCTCGGCCGTCGTCCCGGGGCTCAAGCTCACCGGCGACCTCAAGCGCGCCGATCTGGTGGCAGGATTCAGCCGAGATGGGCTCTTCGTGCGCACGGAAGGGGCTCCGCTCTCCTTCACCCATACCAGTGTCATCTGGACCAGTAAGCTTTGGGTCAAGGACTGCGACCTAGCTGCCAGCCTCGACCTCCTGGTCGGCGCGAAATCCACGATCATCGGCTTCAATCAGGCTGAACTGAAGAACCGCAGCCGCACCCTGGCCTCCGGTGATATCAAACTCGGCCTAGGCGACGCCGGCACCACCCTAAAGCTCGAAGGCGATCTCGGCGCGCTCGCCGAACAGCCGTTCGCTGGACCATTGAACATCATCACGGGCGGCCAGTATCGCGCGACCGCCGAGCGTGCCCAGAGCGGCGAGATCAACGTCACCCTCCAGGTGAGTGAAGTCGGCCTCAAGCAGAGCGAAGGACGCATCAAGACGGCAGCCCTCAGCGGGAAGTACGTACCCGCCGCCGACGGGCTCAGCGCCGAAGGGGCGTTCAAGCTTCAGGCATCCCGCCTCAGCGGCGGCAAGTTCACGCTCACGCAGAAGACCGCTGGCCCCAAGACGGATTGGCAGGCCGTGGTGGCGATTGATAACGTTGACGTTGACGACGTCCTTTCCCTCCTCCCCAAGAGCGAAGAGGAAGTCTCTATGAACACCGCGACGCCGAAACCGGACCGTGCTCCGTTCTGGGCGAACCAAAGCGGCTCACTCAAGCTGACCATCGGCACCGCCAGGGCCTACGGCATCAGCGCCGAGAAAGTCGTCCTCCGCGCGGAAGCCGAAGAAAAGGCCATCCGGCTCACGCAGCTCAGCGGCAAGCTCGCCGACGGAGATCTCAGCGGACGCGGCCAACTCGCCTTCCAGCCGTCGATTAGCAACGGCCCTTACTCGCTCTCGGCGACGGTGTCACTGAACCAGTTCGAGTTCGGGAGCGTCGCGCAGGCATTCCCCTCCGTGAAGGAATTCCTCCAAGGCCGGGCGGACGCCACCGCAGGTCTCACGAGCCTCTGCGGCACGCCCGGCGAACTCGTCGGCAAGCTCCAGGTCGACACCCAACTCACCTCCAAAGGTGGCCGCATCCGCGCCTTCGGCGACAAGACCAGCAGCATGTCACTCTCCGCGAATAAGGCCGGCGACATCGGCGAAACGCTGGGCGGCCTCGCGATGATCGCCGGCGCCCTTTCGAAGAACCAGCAGCAGGGAGAAAAGATTGCTAAGATCGGCGCCGCGATGACCGCCGCCGCGAAATTGCAGAAAGCCGTCTCTGATTTCCACTACAGTTCAGCCACGATTAAAGCTACGCGCCTCGCTTCGGGCACCATCAAGCTCGAGTCGGCCGACATCCGTAACGAGGTCCTCCACCTGACCGCCAAAGGCGGCATCACCGTCGACCCGAAGGTAGGCTTCACCGACTGGCCGATGGTCTTCAGCACCCAGATGCGCGGAGCCGGCGAGTTCGCCCAATATTTCCAGACGCTCGGCTTCGGCATCGGCCCCTCGCCGACGGACGGCTTCACCGACGGTCCCGGCGTCAATGTGACCGGCTCGATGAATCAAGTGAAGACCGACCTCGTCGAGAAACTGCAACAGGCCGTGGATAACGTTCGCTCCGCCGCAAATGCCCGCCCTGACAATCCGACGCAGGGCACCTCTGGCACAAAAATTACCCCGGCTGGAAAAGTCCCTGCGACCGACGCACCGGCGAAGAAGCGCAATGCGCTCAACGACATCCTCAACGGTCTCATCAAGTAATGACGGCGACGAAGGCATGGATGGCAGGCTGCATCCTGCTCGCTGGCCTCGTCCTGCTGGCCCTTTCCGTCGGCACCCAAGGCTTTGGCTGGGGTGACGGCGGTTCGCTCGTCCTCCTCCGCTCACCGCGCGTACTGGCGGCCCTCGCCGCCGGACTCGCCCTCGGCATCGGCGGAGCGGCGCAACAAGGCGTGTTCCGCAATCCGCTCGCCGACCCCGGACTGACTGGCGTCTTCGGCGGCGCACTCTTCGGCATTGCCGTCCTGCTGGGTCTCTTTCCGGAGGCCGCGTGGCAGCGTGCCTGGTTCATCCCCGCCGCAGCGTTCGCGGGCGCGCTGGGGATCTCCGCCTTACTCACGCTGATTGGTAGCGGCGGCTCCTCCTCCCGCCTCCTGCTCACCGGCCTCGGCCTCAACGCCTTCACCGCGGCCGGCACCCTCGTCATCGCCTCGCGCAGCGGCGAATCACGCGAACTACTGACCAATGGCGCCTATGGCGACTGGCTGGGCATGGCCACGCTCGAGCTGACCTGGCTGCCGGTGCTACTCTGCCTCGCAGCCGCGCTGCTCCTACTGCCGCTGGCCCGGTCGCTGGACCTCTTATCCTTCGGCGAAGACGCCGCGCGTGGCTTCGGCTGCGATGTTGGCTCCTCGCGCCGCAAGGCCGTGCTGCTGACAGCCCTTGCCGCCGCCGCCGCGACCTGCCTTGTCGGCCAGGTGGCCTTCATTGGCCTGCTGGCGCCTCATCTCGCCCGCGCCATGGTCGGACCGCGCCACGCAAACGTCCTGCCGCTGTCGGCTCTACTCGGAGCCGGCCTGCTATTGGGCGCCGACACCATTGGCCGTGGCCTCTGGCCACATACGCCGCTCTCCGCCGCGGCGGTAACCGCCGTCATTGGCGCACCTCTCTTCATCTGGATTGCAAGGGGGAGCCATGAGTGACGCCCTGATCGGAGCCCTCGGACTCGGCGTCGAGATCGCCGGACGACGCATCATCGATGGCGTCTCCCTTGCCGCCGCCAGCGGACAGACCTTGGCGATCGTCGGTCCCAACGGCGCTGGTAAGACGACACTATTGCGCGCCCTCGCTGGACTACTCCCCTCCACTGGCGGACTGAAGGTCGCCGGCCATGACCCGAGGGTCGTCGATGCTAAGACCTGCGCCCAGACCCGTGCCTACTGTGCGCAGAAGCCAGTCAGCGCTTGGGATTATCGCCTCGCTGACCTCGGCGACATCGTCGGCGACCCCGTCGGCTACGCCCATTGGCTCAACAAACTTCAGCTCGGCGAGTTCGCCGATCGGCGGCTTTCCGAACTATCCGGCGGCGAACAGAAAGGGGCGCACCTCGCGATGACCTTCGCCGCGCTGGCAGAACCTTTCGGCTGCGTGTTGCTGCTCGACGAGCCGGCGAGCGCACTCGACCTGGGCCGACAAGAAGCCGTCCGTCAGGCCATCGTCTCGTTCGCACAAGCGGGCGCCACCTGCATCATCGCGACCCATGATTTCTCTTTCGCGAAACGCTGCGACGCGGTCGTAGTGCTGTCGGAAGGCCGCCTCGTCGCCGCGGGCGAACCCGCGATCGCCTTGACTCCGGAAATTATTTCCGAGGTCTGGGGCGCGCCGGCTTCTTCGGAACGCTGACCACCGCGCGACTCAAGCGACCGTTGCGCGCGGCGGAGAAGAGATACTGCTGCGCCAAACCGGCGGCCGCGCCGAAGTGCGCCTGACCAAACTGCTCCAATTGAGCAGGCTTCCATCCGCGCAGACCATAGGCATCGGCAAGCGCCTGCACCACCCAGGTATCGACCGGGAAACTTTCTAGGCGCCCGAAACCGAACAGCGCGACGCAAGCGGCGACCTTTGGTCCGACGCCCGGCAGCGATTGCAGTTCCGCCAAGAGAGCCGGTGTTTCCAAGGCGGCGAATTCGTCAGCCCAACGCGGGCGGGCGAGCAGTTCCTTTGCGGTGCCGCGAAGGTAGGCCGCGCGATAGCCCAAGGAACAAGCGCGCAACACCGATTCTTCAGCACCGGCGATGGCTTCCCAGGAGGGCAAGGCGTGGAAGTCGCCGCCCAGCGGCTCGCCGAGCTTCGTCGCCAAGGCCGCGACCATGACGCGAATCTGCAGGATGCGCTTGTTTGAACTACAAAGAAAACCGATCAGCGCCTCGTGCGGATCCTGCCGCAGGATGCGGAGCCCCGGATAAGCCGCACGAGCGGACCGGAGCACGGGATCGGAGCGCCACGGCAGCGCTTCCGAAAGACGTGCCTGAGCCCCCTCCACATCGAGATATCGACGCAAGGCTTCCTCGGCATGCGTCGCACCCTTCGGACTGCGCCACTCTAAGCCGTGCGGGCCGGAACGAACGGCGGCGGGCGTTCGGCCGAAGACGCCGACCCAGCTGCCATCATCCGCAAGCGACCACCGGAAAGACTGCCCGCCGTCCATCTGTTCGGCGAGCGTGCCGGCCGGAACATCCTCGGCTAGCCGCAGGGGCCGCCAGGATGTCCACTCCACCGGGGCCATCGGACTCAGCGACGCGCGAGGTCCGAAGGCGTACCCCAGAGGAAGCTGTGCTTCGAGGCGAGGAACTTGCCTTTGGCATCGACCACCGAGACACGCCAAGCAATCGGGCGCCACTTGGCGTCGCCGGACTGCTTGCCGGTAAGACCAATCACGTATTCTCCAAACGGGAAGCCTGGCTGGAGGTTGACCGCGAAATCATAACGCTCAGGCGGCGTGTTTTCCTTGCGAACCACTTCGAGAACTAGGCGACCATCGGCCGGAGGCACGACGTCGAGCTTCACGAAAAAATAATAACCCGGACGGGAATCCTCTTCCGTGCGGAAGACCACGTCGGCGCCATGGTGCTCCTTGGCGTAGAAAGCCTCCGAGGCGCGGGCCACATCGGCTTCGCTGCGGCGGCGTTCGTTGACATAGGCGATGCCCGGCACCTCATCCGAGGAAGCCACGGGGGTATCGCAACCCGAGAGGAGCAGCGCAGCGAGCGCGGCCCACACAGAGGCCTGGCTCACTGCTCGCCTCACTTCTTGGCCTTCTTCTTGCTCGCGGCGGCGCGGGCGACCTTGACGCGATCCTTCTTGCGCTCGAGGTAGGCGCGGCGACGGCGGCGCTTGATGACTTTATTGCTCTGTTGGCCCATAGTGGATGCATCCTCCCGCAACCCCTTGGATGGTCAAGGAGAAGGTTTACGGACCTTCCCCGGTGGGCCGGGGTGAGGAAAGAGTCCTTTCTGGCTGCCTGGGTAGGGATCGAACCTACGACCAAGTGATTAACAGTCACCTGCTCTACCGCTGAGCTACCAGGCAGTGCGAAAGGAGTCCAATCAAGGCAAGGTCGGGGCGTCGCTGTCAAACAAATCCTCCGTCCAACCTCGGAGGATCTTATCCCCGAAAAGACTCTGCAATCATGCGAAAAGCACGGATTGGCGGGGGTGCGCGACGACATTAGCCCCGCGGCCCCCTAATCTCTGGACACCCTTGTGCGGCCTGTCTTCCTTGTACCTATTCCCATGCGCTGGACCCGACTTCCTGAAACTCCCAACGCCCCCGGCTTCGGTGGCGCCTTCGTGGGCACCTCCGGCGACCTGCTCCTTTGCGGCGGCGGCTCCAACTTCCCCGACAAGCCCGCCTGGGATGGCGGCGTCAAGGTCTGGCACGACGAAGTCTTCTCCCTCGCCAGCACCCGCTCTAAAAAGTGGGCGAGCCTAGGTAAGTTGCCCCGTCCTTGTGGTTACGGTGTTAGCGTCTCGATTCGCCAGGGCCTCCTGATGATCGGTGGCGCGGACTCGCATCGCCATTACGCCGATTGCTACACGCTGTCGGTCGAAGAAGGCGAACTCAAGGTCCGCCCCTTCCCTTTCCTGCCCCGCCCGCTGGCCTATGCGACTGGTGCGCTCGTCGGCAGTAAGGTCATCGTCGCTGGCGGGACCGAACGCCCGGATGCCACCGCGGCGTCCTCCAGCGCCTTCGCCATCGACCTCGCCAATCTCAACGCGGGCTGGAAAGAACTTCCGCTCTGCGCCGGCTCCGGCCGCATGCTCGCCCAATCCGCCGGCACGAAGGATACGTTCTTCCTCTTTGGCGGCGTCGCGCTGAGCCCCGGCGCCAAGGGCGTCGAACGTGAATTCCTTTCCGACTGCCACGCCTTCACCCTTGGCAAGGAATGGCGCCGCCTCTCCGCGATGCCCCGCACGATTGCAGGTGCGCCGTCGCCCTGCCCGGTCTTCGACAACGAGATCCTCGTACTCGGCGGCGACGACGGCAAGCTGGCCGGCAAGGTCGAAGCCTCGAAGCACCCAGGCTATGCCAAGTCGGTCCTCTCTTACGACAAGTCCACCGACACCTGGACCGAAGCCGAAGAGGGCTCGGCCAATGTCCTCTCGACCGGTTGCGCGAAGTGGTCCGGCGGCTATGCGCTGACCAATGGCGAGCTCCGCCCCTTCGTCCGCTCCGCCGAAGGCTGGCTGCTACGTCCTGAATAGTCATTGAGACTGGCAGGCTTCCGGGAAGGGACTACAAAAGTCCCACCCTGGCGCCATGCTCCGCCTCACCTCATTGCTCGGCCTCTTGGCGGCGGCGCTCGCTTGCGCGCAGGGCGAGCCGTTGCCGGATTTACCCGATCCCCTCGGCCGCGCTGGCATGATGGCGGCGGTCCTACGCGAAGCCGACGGTAGCGAAGTCATCGTAGCCACGGGAGGCACCAACTTCCCGGACAAGATGCCATGGCAAGGTGGCCAGCGGAAATACCACAAGGACATCCTCAAACTCGCCCGCAAGGACGGCGTCTGGGGATGGAGTAAAATTGGCGATCTCTCCGAAGGAATCGTGGGCGCTGCATTCTGTCCGACGCCTAAACGCGACGGACTCGTCATCGCCGGTGGCGCTTCTGCCGATGGCCACCGTGCGGACGTCTGGCTCATCGGCCTAGACGGAAAGGTCACGCGCTTCGCGGAAAGCATGGCCCGCCCCCGCGCCTACGCCGGCTTCACCTCGACCAACGGACACGTGATCGTCATCGGCGGCATCGCCCGGCCTGACGACACCGCCGCCATCCCCACGCTGACTTCGCTCGACCTCGACGATCCTGATAAACCTTGGCGAACGACCGATGCCGACCCGAGCTACGGACGCATCATCCCGCTCGTGGGTGCGGGGCTGCGCAAACTCGTCTGGGGCGGTGGCTGCTCGCTGACGGAGAAGGACGGCAAGCCATTCCGCAGCTACCACGAGAACCTCGCCTACCAATCGACCGACGGCGAAGGCAACCGCTTCCACGGGCTACCGAACAAACTCGCCGGCGCCGCTGGTCCCGGCGTGCTGACGCAGACGCACCTCTTTTTCGTCGGGGGCGACGACGGCACGCAATACGGTCATCCTTACGAGACGCACACGGGGCTGGCACGGCGTATCCTCGTCATGGACCTCGAGACCCTCGAGGTGACCGACCTCGGCGAGTGGCCGCACCCCGTGGCCGTGGCTCCGCTCCTCCGACTCGGCGACGACCTCGTCACCGTGAGCGGCGAAATGCGACCTGGCGTCCGTACCCCTAAGCTTACCCGCTGGCCCATCCCGGCCAAATACCGATGAACGAGACCCGCTCCGCTTCGCGCACGGCCTGGCTGGTCGTCATGCTCCTCATTCCGGTCGCGCTGCTCAACTACCTCGACCGCCAGATGCTCGCGACGATGAAGTCGTCCATGATCGGTGATCTCCCGGACATCCAGACCAAGGCGCAGTGGGGTCTGATCCTTGGTTCGTTCAAATGGGTCTACGCGATCTTCAGCCCGATCGGGGGCTACCTCGCCGACCGGGTCAGCCGACGACACGTTATCTGCTTCAGCCTCTTCACGTGGTCGGCAATCACGTGGGCCACGGGTCTGGTCCATAGCTACGACCAGTTGCTCTGGACGCGCGCCATCATGGGAATCAGCGAAGCCTTCTATATCCCTGCCGCATTGGCGCTGATCGCCGACTATCACCTCGGCCCGACCCGCTCCCGTGCGGTCGGCCTCCACCAAATGGGCATCTATGCCGGCGTGATTATCGGCGGCTTCGCGGGGTACGCGGCGGACAACCCCGAACTCGGCTGGCGCGGCGCCTTCGCGTGGTGCGGCCTGCTCGGTATCGCCTATTCCGTCCCGCTCTTCCTGTTCCTTCGCAACCGACCAGCGTCGAACGATGACGAGCCTAAGCCGGCCGCTGGTTCGACCGCCCGAACGCTACTCGGCAACCCGAACTTCCTGCTCCTGATCCTGTACTTCACATTGCCGGCCATGGCGGCCTGGATCGTACGCGACTGGATGCCTGATATTCTCCGCGAACGCTTTGACCTTGGCCAAGGAAAGGCTGGCGTCTCCGCGGTCCTTTATTGGCAACTCGCCGCCATCGTCGGCGCGGTGCTCGGCGGCTGGCTCGCCGACCGGTGGATGCGGACGAACATCCGTGGCCGTATCTTTGTCAGCGCAATCGGCACCTTCCTCCTCCTACCCGCGCTGTTCGGTGTCGGCAACGCGACGACGTTGGGCGTGGCCGTGCTCTTCCTGATCATCTTCGGCCTCGGCTGGGGGTTCTTCGATTGCAACAGCATGCCGATCCTCTGCCAGCTGGTCGGGCCGCAGCATCGGGCCACCGGCTACGGCCTGATGAACTTCGTGAGCATCAGCTGCGGCGGCTTCGCCGACTGGATCTTCGGCGCCCTGCGCGACCGGCACATGCCGCTGAACGCCATCTTCGGCGTCTTCGCCGGCATCGCCTTGCTTTCCATCTTCATCGCGCTCTGCATCCGTCCGCGCGAGTCCAACCTTTCCTGAACATGCCCTCCTTCAAATTCTCCGGCCTCTGCACGGCCACCCACACCCCTTTCCATGCTGACGGCTCGCTGAACCTAGCCGTTGTCGAGCAGCAGGCCGCCTTCCTCCGCGGGCACGGCATCACGTCCGTCTTCATCGGCGGCACCACCGGCGAAAGCAGCTCGTTGACCGCGAGCGAACGCGCCGCGCTCAACGACCGCTGGGCGGTGGTCGGCCCCGCGACCGGCATCGATGTCGTCGTGCACGTCGGCGCGAACTGCCTCACCGAGGCCGCTCAGTTGGCCGCCCACGCGGAGAAGAACCGGGCCAAGGCGGTGTCGATGATCGCGCCGTCCTACTTCAAGCCGCGCACGCTGGCCGATCTGGTGGCGAGTTGCGCGATGGTGGCCAAGGCCGCGCCGCGCACGCCGTTCTATTATTACGACATCCCCGGGATGACAGGCATCAGCGGCTTCCCGGTTGACGATTTCTTGAAGGCGGCTTCACCCGTTATCCCTAACCTCTCCGGCGTGAAGTATTCTAACCCTGACCTCGAGGCGATGCGTCGGGCCCAAGTGCTGGAAGGTGGCCGCTTCGATCTGCCTTTTGGCGTCGACGAACGCTTCCTCGCCGCGCTTCGCGCCGGCGCGACCGCCGGCGTCGGCAGCACCTACAACTTCAACCCCGGCCCCCTCTTGCGCGCCATCGCCGCGCACGGCAAAGGCGACGCCGCCCAAGCCGAAGCCGAACAGGCCAAGGTCCAGCCCGTCGTCGATATCCTCGCCAAACGCGGCTACATGGGCGCCGCCAAAGCCTTGATGGGCCACCTCGGTGTGCCGCTCGGGCCAGCTCGACTGCCCAACGGCAACCCCGACGCTGCTGAGACGAAGAAGATGATCGGTGAGCTCGAAGCCATCGGCTTCTTCAGCTGGAATTTCTAAAGATGCGCCTCGCCCTCCTCCTCGGCCTGCTCTGCGTCCGTTCCTTCGCCGCGGACGGCACGGATATCATCGTCTTCGAAGCTAAGAAGAACCTGTCGCACCCGTCGGTGCGCATCCCTTCGCTGCTACGGACGCAGAAAGGCACGTTGCTCGCAGTGGCCGAGGGACGCGACAAGCCCACCGACCAAGCTGGCAATGACTTGGTGATCTCATCCTCGAAGGACGAAGGCGCCACCTGGTCCAAGCCTCAGGTCGCCTACGAACAAGGCGGCGACAGCTGCAACAACCCCTGCCTTG
>CAINSX010000277.1 GCA_903853185.1 uncultured Opitutia bacterium | reverse complement strand
TGGAGCGCCGCCTTCGTCGGCGGACTCGCGATCGCGCTGCTCGTCACCCTGAATCATCACCTCGCCGCGCTGTACGTCGGCAAGGTGCCGTTCGCCCGCCACGAATACCGCGGCGTCGGCCCGGATTGGCTCATGACCGCGATGGCGACGCTGCGCTATCCCCAGATCGGCTTCGTCGCCGAGCCCCTGGCGATCTTCTCGCACCACGCCGGCTCGATCACCGTCGCCGCCGGCGCCGACAAGGAGAAGAAGCGCGCCCTCCGCCGGGCCTATCAGGAGTCCCGCCGCTTCTACGCGCTGCTCTGGCTCGCCCAGACCTTCCGACTCGACCTCCTGGCTGATGTTTCCTTGGTTTGCATGAAGCTGAAGGCCAACCTCGCCTCCGGCCTCCGCCGCCTCTTTCATACCCGTAACCGCAAATCGAAATGACCCGACGTACCGTCAAGCTGGCCGATAACACGATCTCCGCCGAGGAGATGTCCTCTCTCGCCGATTGGCTGAAGGAAGGCCACCAGGTCACCAAAGGCCCTCTCACCCGTCAGTTCGAGGCGGAGTTCGCCGCCTACACGGGCACGAAGTACAGCATCATGGTGAACAGCGGTTCCTCCGCGAACCTGCTCATGGCCTACAGCCTCCTCGAGGCCGGCTACCTGCGGAACAAGAAGGTCATCGTCCCGGCGGTCTCGTGGATCACCACGCTCTCGCCGTTCGTGCAGATGGGCTTCGAGTGCTTCCTCTGCGACTCCGACGCCAAGGACCTCGGCGTCGACCTCAACCACCTCGAACAGCTCCTGAAGAAGGAACAGCCGGCGCTCCTCATCCTCGTCCACATCCTCGGCCACCCGAACCAGATGGACGCCGTCCGCCGCCTCTGCGCCCAGCACGGCTGCCTGGTCATCGAGGACGCCTGCGAAGCCCTCGGTTCGGAATACAAGGGCATCAAGACCGGCGCGCTCTCCCTGGCCGGCTCCTTCTCCTTCTACTACGGCCACCATATCTCGACCATCGAGGGCGGCGCCATCACCACCAGCGACGATAAGCTCTACAGCGTGATGCTCTCCATCCGCTCGCACGGCTGGTCGCGCGACGTCCCGGAAGCCGACCGTCAGGCCTGGAAGAAAGAATTCCAGATCGATGACTTCCGCGAGTTCTACAGCTTCTACTACGCCGGCTACAACCTGCGCTCGACCGACCTCAACGCCTACCTCGGCCGCCTGCAACTGCAGCGTCTGCCCGAGATCGCCAAGGTCCGCGCCCGCAATTTCGAGCTCTACCGCCAGGCTCTCCCGGAATTTTGGTCCCAGTCCAGCGAAGGCGGCTTCGTCTCGAGTTTCTCTTTCGGCACCTACGCCAAGAACCGCCTCGAGGTCTCGAAGCATATGCTGGCTCAGGGTATCGAGTGCCGTCCGCTCGTCTGCGGTTCGATGGGCCGCCAGCCTTTCTGGATCAAGAAGTTCGGCGTCACGCACCTGCCGGTCGCCGACAAGGTGCATGACTTCGG
>CAINSX010000276.1 GCA_903853185.1 uncultured Opitutia bacterium | reverse complement strand
GGTAAGGCCTTCAAGATCGACTTCACCAAGATCAGCGCGAGCGACAGCTGAGCCGGCTCAGTCGCGGATCTCGAGCACGATCTGGACTTCGACGGAGACGCCGAGGGGCAGGCCATTGACGGAGACCGCCGCGCGCGCATGCTTGCCGGCGTCGCCGAAGACCTGAAGCAGGAACTCGGAGGCGCCGTTGAGCACCTTGGGGCTATCGCTGAAGCCGTCAACGCCGTTGACGAACCCGTTGACCATGACCACGCGGCTAATGCGATCGAGCGAGCCGAGGGCGGCCTTGGCGTTGGCCAGCGCGTTGAGCACGCAGAGTTTGGCGGCTTCGGCGGCCTGGACGATGTCCACTTCGCGACCGACCTTGCCGAGCGACACGACCTTGCCGTCCTTCATCGGCAGCGTGCCGGCGAGATAGAGCAGGTTGCCCGTCCGGACGGCCGGTACGTAGGCGCCGGCGGCGGCGGGAGGGGTCGGCAGGGTGCTGCCGAGTTCGGTGAGGCGGGCTTCGACGGAGGACATAAGTTCAGAGCCAATACTTGGGCCAGCGGGCTTCGCGGCGCAAGTTGTGATAGAAGAGGGCGACCAGCACGATCAGCACGGCGCCGGTCAGGGTGGGGAAGAGCAGGAAGGTCCAGCCCGGCTTGAGCGCGAAGACAATCAGAGGGTTGGAGCAGGCAGGCGGATGCACCGTGCGGGTCAGTTTCATGACGCCAATCGCCGCACCGACCGCCAGGGCGTCGCACCACCACGACACGTGGCAGAACTGCAGGAAGAAAAGCCCGGCCAGCGCTCCGATGAGGTGGCCGATGATCACGTTGCGCGGTTGGCAGAAAGGGGAATCGGGATAGGCGAAGACAAGGAGGGCGCTGGCGGCGAAAGAACCCAGCAGCAACATGACCTCGAGTTCACGGGTCAGGTAGGAAAGTCCGCCGATGACGATCACGGCGGCGAGCACGGTCGCGACGATGACGGAGAGCGAAGAGCGAGGCGGAGGGCTGCCCCCGTCGCCGCGCATTTTCTTTAGGAGATCCAAGAAGGCGAGGCCGTCGGCCTTACTTCAGTGTCTTGATGCCAGCCAGCAGTTCCTGGACGAGCTCGCGGCTCCGGGCCTTGACCTCGCGGTTGAGCGTCGCTTCGGAGGTACCCATCGCGCGCTTGGATTGGGCGTAGGACTGGGCGAGGACGGCTTCCTTGTTGCGGGTGATGGTGGCGTTGTCGCGGACCGCCAGGATGACGTCGGCATTGTAACGGCCGAGGCCACGGTCGAGACGAACCTCGATGGTCAGGAGGGGCGTGGTGGCCTCTGGCGCCAGGCCTTCGACGGACTTGGGTACAATGTTGGCACGGCGCATCTCGAGCTCCATCGCGTCGCGGATTTCGGTACGCAGATCGGCGTCCTCGGGGCGGCTTTCGGACGTGTTGACGTCGATGAAGAAGACCGTGATGCCGCGGAGCTTGGCGAAGGCCTTATCTTCGCCGCCCGCGGAACGGAGGGGCTCGGCTTGGGCGAGTCCGGAAACAGCGACGAGGGTGGCCAGCAGGGCGAGGGCGAGGGAGCGCATGGGTTTGAGGAAGAGAGTAGTCCGGAAAGAGGCTCGTTCAATCCCCTTTCACAGGGACTAGCTTGACGGCGGTGAATGGGTGCTGGTCCAGCAGGGTGGGATACCAGCCTTGCACCTCGGGGCGGATGAGGAACTTATTCTTATTAAAGACGACCGGCAGCACCGGCGC
>CAINSX010000275.1 GCA_903853185.1 uncultured Opitutia bacterium | reverse complement strand
GCCTGGACGCCGCTTGGCGACTGGCCGGAGTTCCGCCTCACCGGCGTGCCGGCTTCGCCCTCTTCGATGCCCGCGGAGCCGATGTCGGTCTCGACGATTCCATGGGAGCAGGGCAAGTCGCTCGGCTCGTTCTTCGCGACGCTCAAGGCCGCGATCGTGAACCCTACGACTCTCTCGACAGGGCGCTTCGCTTTCGGTGACTGGCTGGTCTTCTGTTACGTAGGCGTACTGATCTCTTCGCCGTTCCAGCTGATCAACGTCGTCGCTTTCGGAGATAAGAACGCCCAGGTGGCCGAGTGGCTCCGCAGTCTGAACATACCCGAGTTGAGCAAGGCTGCGGAACAAATGGCGCGTGCCGAGCCGGCGCCGGCCTGGGCAACGCTCTTCGGTGCCCTCATGGGGATGGCTTTCACGCCGCTCATCTACGCCTTCTTCGCCTTGCTCCATTGGGTCGGCCAGCGAATCTTCCGCATCCGGATTTCCGTGGAACGAACGGTGGCCGCCGCTCTGCTCGCCACCGCAATGATGGCAGTGCTCATGGCGCCGTTGCAGTTGCTCGGCTTTAGCTTTACTGTGCAGATGGCGTTGGGCGCGGTGGTGCTCATCCCCGCCAGCGTGATCTATTACCGCGCCTTCGGCGCCGCGACAGGGGTCAGCCCATGGACCCAGTTCGGCATCTCCTGCTTCGTCTGGTTCGTCCTTTGCTGCTGTTGTTGCTTCACGCCGCTCATGCTGTTCGTCGGCGCGTTCTCCAGGGGGCTCACCCACTGATCGGTGCTTCGGCTAATCCGTAGACCTGCCTATCCGGGCGAGCTTAATCACGAGCTCGTCTGGCCGGCGGCGTTTCTCGGCGGCGCGGTGTTCGCCTGGGGATGGTTCCTGTCCGGCTTACAGCTGCCGCAGTGCGTCTTCATGCGCCTGACGGGGTTGCCGTGCCTCGGCTGCGGCGGCACGCGCTGCGCGCGCAATCTGGTGCACCTGGATTTCGGCCAGGCCTTCCTGTTCCATCCGGGCTTCTTCCTCATCGTGACGCTGGCTGCCCTCTGGACGATCCACTCGGCGGTGTTCTGGCTACGTCGTGATCCGCTTCGGCTGAGGCTCTTTATCGCCCCGTCGGCTGATCGCCGCTTGCGCATTACTTTCGTGTGCGTGCTGGTCGTCCACTGGGCTTGGCAGTGCTATTACCTGACGCGCTGACATGATCCGTAACCTCCTACGCTTCCTCGGCTGGGTCTGCCTGCTCGTCCTGCTCTCGGCCGGGGTGCTGGGTCTGGTCTATGTCCTCTCCGAACGCCCGCAGAAGATCGCCATCGAGCACCGCGTGCTGGACGCGGTCGACACGGTGCGCGAAGACGGCACGACGCCCCGCAAGCTAGTCGATGCGCTGGACCGTTTCGCCGACGGCACCGAGGCGGTGAAAGGAGACATCGTCCCGGCGCCGGCGCCAGACAAGGACGCGACGGCACCTTACGGTGATCCGGCCGACCGCCTAGGCCTGAAGCACCTCGTGAATCGCGGTTACTCGGTCGGCTACGACGAGACCCTCCCTTCGCCCCGTTGGTCCTCCTATCGCGTCTTTCCCTATAAGGATGTGCACCTCGACCGGCCTTCGACCTTCAAGCCTGATGCGCGCACGTCCGCCCACGTGACGACCTCCGAGTACGTGCGTTCGGGGTATGACCGCGGGCACCTTTCGCCGAACTACGCGATCTCGGTCTGCTACGGCGAGGAGGCCCAGAAGGAGACGTTCCTGCT
>CAINSX010000274.1 GCA_903853185.1 uncultured Opitutia bacterium | reverse complement strand
GGCGGCTTTTCATACGTGGAAGGTGAGGGGGAAGGAGGGGAAAGGCAAATAGGAGAAGAATAGAGGACTGAGTCGAGGACTGCGTTGAGGACTGAATCGAGGGCTGAATGGAGGATGCAAACTCCGGATAGCGGGTGGCAATTGGTGAGCGGAACAGGATACCCTTTCACCAGAATACGATAGAGGGGGTAGGAGCCCCCGTTGATTGGTTGAACCGTTGGATGGTTGATTCGCGGAAATTAGACCGCGGATGTTTTGCGTCGGCTTTCGCCCCACTATCCAACGATTCAACCATTCAATTCGCTCGCAGGCGCTCAGCGCGCGGGCTCTTCGTCTTCCTCGTCGTCGGCGGGAGGGAGGGTGCCCTTCAGCAGGGCGTCGAGGGTCTTTTGCAGGAGCGCCTTCATGCGGGGCTCATCGGCCTTATCGACGGCCTTGATCTGCCAGCGGATGGCCTCTTCCTTCTTGCCTTGGAGCCAGCGAAGGCGGGCGAGTGTATCGAGCTTGTCGGACTGCGCTTCCTTCGAGAGCGCCACGGACTGCACGGCACACTTCTCGGCCAGGGGCAGGTTACGCTTTCCTTCGAAGGCTTTCATCGTGAGCAGGCGCCAGGCGATCTCGTTCAGCGCTTCCGCATCGTCGAATTCGTCGTCGGCGAGATGCTTCAGCTGCGCGTAGAATTTGCTAGGGTCGCCGCGGGCGAGGCCGATCTGGGCTTCGATGGATTCGCGGAGTTCCTTGCCTTCCTGGGCGGGGAGCACGCCAGCCGCGGCGGGCAGGGCTTTCTCGGCGGCATCCCAGTCGCGTTTGCGCATCGCTTCCGAGAGTGCGTCGAGCTTCGCCTGGGCGGCGGCCATCTCCGGGTCATTGGGCGTGGTGCCTGCGGCGACGGCCGGCTTGCTCAGGCGGCGCTGCGGGACCTTGTCGGCGACCGGCACGGCGGCGGCGAGGGGAGTGCCCGTGAGGAGGTCGCCGATGATCTCATCGGTGAGCTGCATCGGGTGGCCCATCCAAGCGATCTTGCCGTCGGCGACCACGAACGCGTGCGGGATACCGTTCACGCCAGCGGCCTCGAGCCAATCCTTGATGAAGGCCTTGCCGCCGAGGGCGACGCGGTACGACATCTTGTCGCCCTGGTCTTTGAGGAAATTTTTCGCGCGCTGGGCGGAGGCCGCATCGCGTTCGGCTTCCCAGACGTTGACGCCGGTGATCACGACGCCTTTCTTGCCCATCTTCTTGTGGAGGTCATTGAGGTGCGGGATCGCGGCGACGCACGGGCCGCACCAACTCGCCCAGCATTCGAAGACGTAGATCTCGCCCTTCTTAAAATCTTTCACCGCTTCGCCTTGGAGCATCGACTCCGGGCGCGTGGCGGGAGCCGGATCGCCGACCTTCAGGCCGGCGGCGGAAAGGGTGGCCGTTAGCAGCAGCAGAAGCAGGGCGCGCATGGGAGAGATATAGGGGGAAGGGCGAGGGGAGGCAAGTGAGGGGTGGAGACAGATGATAGAGGACTGAATGGATGATGCTGCCTTGGGTAGGGTCGGGACCGCGTCACGACATAGCTGTTACGGGTGGCAGGTGGCGGGAGGGAGCAGGGCTCAAGGGGAGACCGGAAACCGGGAGGATGCTGCGGGCATCTCATTACTTTAGGTGACGGGTGACGGCCACCGGGGCATCGGCCATTCAGGAGTCGGCTGTTCAGCTCTCGGCCATTGGCTTCGGGTTCCCGCGGCTGGTTCCCGAACGGCCGGACCCTGAACTCCTGGCTCCCGTGCCCGTCACCTGTCACCCGGAATTATATTCCCCGCTAATCATCCGGGTTCCGGTCTCCCTTTGAGTTTATGTCTCTAAACAAAAAACTCCGACAGCGTCGGGGTCTTGGACCGGCTGGTGGCTGGTCTCAGGCTTTGGGAGTGTTGAACTTCGCGCGGATGGCTTCGACGACGGCCGGATCGGCCAGGGTGGAGACATTGCCGAGTTCGCGGCCTTCCGAGATGTCGCGGAGGAGGCGGCGCATGATCTTGCCGGAGCGGGTCTTCGGGAGATCCGGGACGAAGACGATGCGTTCCGGGCGGGCGAACTTGCCGATCTTCGCGTCGACCATCGCGTTGAGCTTCTTGGCGAGTTCGGCTTCGTTGACGGTCTTGGCGGCGGCGGACTTCAGGATGACGAAGGCCATGAGGCCCTGACCCTTGAGGTCGTGCTTCACGCCAATGACCGCGGACTCGGCGACTGCCGCGTCCTCGATGAAGATGGCTTCCAGTTCGGCCGTGCCGATGCGGTGGCCGGACACGTTGACCACGTCGTCGACGCGGCCAGTGATCCAGAGGTAGCCGTCCTTGTCGCGGATGGCGCCGTCGCCGGGGAAGTAATATTTGCCGCCCCAGCGGTTCCAGTAGGTGTCC
>CAINSX010000273.1 GCA_903853185.1 uncultured Opitutia bacterium | reverse complement strand
CCGTCCGGGTAGCGGATGTAGTCGAAGTGGATGCCGTCGACGGCGTAGTTGCGGGCGACTTCGACCAGCGCGTCGCGTTCGAGCACGGCATTCAGCGGGTTGGAAGGGCAGAGCCAGGGTTCTTCTTCGCCCGTGTCGCTCATCTGGAGGCGATGCTCGGCGCGGAGCTTGGCGACGAACTCCTTAGGGACGTCGCGTCCGAGATTCCAGTCGACCTTCCAGACGTGGATCTGCAGGCCGTGCTTGCGGCAGGCCGCGAGGCATTCGGCGATCTGGTCGCCCTTGGTCGCGATGTCCGTTGCGACCGGTAGCACCTTGCTGGGGTAATAGGCGACGCCGCCCCAGAGCATATTGGGGAAGATGGCGGTGAAGCCGTTATTCTTAAGGTTAATAATCGCGTCGTCCCAGGTGCGGTTCTTGACGCCGTAGGCGCTGTGGCACCAGACGGCGCGGAACTCGCCCGGCTTGGCGGGATGCGCGAGGCAGTAGGCCTCTTGGAAGAAGGCCATCGCTTGGTCGGCGCTGGCGAGCGCCTGCGTGAAGCGTGCGGCCTTTTCGTGAATCAGCGCGTCCGCGTTGGCGGCGATCGACGCATCGAGACGGGTGAGTGCCATCGACTTGGCTCCAGGAAGTGCACGGACGAAGGCGCAGGCGGCGGCGAAATCCTTGAATTCGCCAAGTTCATCGAGCCGACGCAGCTTGGCGGAGATACTATCGTGCCAGATCGCGGGTCGGAGTAAGCCAGCCATCGAGAGCAGCAGTTGGGCTTTGTTCTCCTTGTCGTCGTCAAGCAGCACGTGCGTCATCAGGACGGCGTTGTCGGAGGCGATGACCGCAGGGAAGCCGGAGGGCTTGCCAGTGGCATCAAACCATTCGGCCACGGAGCGGCTTCGTCCAGCTATCGGCTGATGGGAGATGATGTTCCAAGAAGCTTGGCCGGTGATAGCAGGGGCGCCGATCAGCGCATCGCCGACGGGTCGAATCGAAGCGAATCGTCCCTTGGGGTCGGCGAGCAGGTGCTTGCCCGGGCCGATGCCGGTGGCGGCGAGGAGGCGCGGCGGGAGCGAATAGAAGGCTAGGAGGCGTCCGTTGTTCTTCAGATAATTTTCAATCGCGCTCGTAGCCTCATCGGTGAGCTGGGTGTTGTTAGGTAGGATGAGCAGCTGGGCCTTGGCGAGGGTTGCAGGGGTGAGTTCGGACTCGGTGATGGTGGCATGGCGCAGGCCGCGGGCGGAGAGCTGGCGGGACAGCCGTTCGTCGAAGCGCTCCTTGGCGTCGGGGGTCTTGAGCATCAGCACGTGGGTGTCGTCTCCCAGTTGGCCGAGCTTGCGGATGCTGCGGATCTCGAACGAGGTGTCTTTGTCCTCGGCCCGAAAGGCCGCGATGCGGATCGTCGTGATCTGCTGCCAGCCGGTTGGATGACCTTCGGTCTTCACCGAGTCCTTACGGACCTCGATCGTGGTCCATTCAGAAGTGCGTTGCGGGGTGAAACTGGCGTTATACCAGCCGCCCTTGGCCTCGAAGTAGACGTGGAACTGCGCAATCGACGAACGGTCGCGACAGCGCACCTCGAGGCGGATGCCTTCGGCGTCGGAAAGGTCTAGCTCGACCTTGTGATCCCAGTAGGTCCGGGGTCGCTTGTTCGTGTTGAAGTTGCAATCGAGGCGGAGGACATGGGCGATGTCGTCCTGGCCGATGCGGGCCGCGGGCGATCCTTCGACGGCTCGCCAGGCCTTGGCGGCCGAGGCATCGTCGGGGTAATCGCACGAGACGATGGGCCCGGCGGCACGCAGGGCACACGTCGCGAGCAGGGCGAGGAGGAGCAGGCGCATCAGCGGGCGACGATCTCGGCGAGGAGCTTCTCGAGGCCCTTGCCGTAGCGGACGTAGGAGTCGAAGCGTTCCTGGGGCGAGGCCTTCGTGCCTTCGCCGAGGTGGACGATGCTGGCGACGT
>CAINSX010000272.1 GCA_903853185.1 uncultured Opitutia bacterium | reverse complement strand
CGCCGTCGCGCCGATTCCGGTCGCCAAGCCGAAGCCTGTCACTCCCCCTCCTTCCACCAAGGCAACCAACGCAAAGAAATAACTTTTAACGCCACCACCCCATGAAAAATCTCCACCGTTCGCAGCTCGCCTGGGCAGCACTCGCCCTGGCTCTCGCCGCCGGCTCCCTCATCGCCCAAGACGGCGATGCCGCCGCGCGCAAGCCGCAGCTTCTCGCCGAGGCGCTGAAGGCCCGCGATGAAGGTAACTTGCAAGCCGCCAAGGCGAAGTTCGAGGCGATCCTCGCCATCGACGCCAAGGATGTCGGCGCCACGGAAGGCCTCGCCTCCGTCAGCTCCGCCATCGCCGAAGCCGAAGCCGCCAAGAAGGCCGCTGAAGCGGCTGCCGCCCCCAAGGGCGAAGCGCCGAAGGCCGATGTGCCGGCTGTCACGGCCGACGAAGCTGCGTCCAACGAGAAGCTCCTCGCGCAGGTTGACGCCGCCCTCGACGCCGCCCGGAAGAAGTCTGCCGCTGGCGACCATAAGGCCGCCCTCGATCAGCTCGATGTCGCCGCCGGAGCCATTGCCTCGGTGACGACTCCCGCCGCCCAGTCCCGCCGTGATGCCATCGCCCTCGCTAAGCAGGACGTCAGCGTCGCTCGCGATGCTGGAGGCCCCTCCGCCGCCAAGGAAGAAGTCAATCGCCTCGCCCGCGCCAACGCCGACTCCATCGGCAAGCAGGGTGACGTCGTCTCTTCCGCTGAAAGCCTGATTCGTCAGGGCACGGCTGAATCCATCGACAAGGCCTTAGTCGACCTCGACACCGCCGATCGTAACCTCGGTGCCGCTAGCCTTTCTAACTCCAATCTTAAGGAGCGCATCAAGGATGCCAAGGGTTCCGCCCTCGCCCGTCGCGCCCTCGTCGCCATCGAAGCCCGTGACATGATCAAGGCCACCTCCGTCATCTCCCAGTACGCCGAGCTCAAGGGCAAGGATGACGCCAGCGTCGTGCGCCTTCAGAAGGAATTCGCCTCCAAGCGTAACGACCCGACCTACCGCAATATCGACGAGCTTTCGCCCGGACTCCGCGTGAAGGACGACAAGGTCAACGAGCTGCTCGTCAAGGGACGTGCCCGTTACCTATACGGCGACTACCAGGGCGCCCTCGACGCCTATCGCGAAGTCCTCCAGTACCAGCCCAACAACTCCGAATCCAAGGCCTACCAGATCCGCATCCGCCAGATGCTGTCCGAGAACTCCGGCCAGTGGAACCGTGGTGTGACCAAGGGTAAGCTCCTCGAGCTCCTCGACGAGACCTGGAAGCTCCCGGAAGTCTTCAATCGCGAAAACATCAAGATCGACTCCGCCAACGGCAATGACCCGGTGATCGAGAAGATGAAGTCCATCCAGCTCCCGGAAGGTTTCATCGTCCGCGACCAGCCGCTCGACCGCGCTCTCGTCCTTCTTCAGACCCAGGCCGCCACCTACGACAAGGACCAGAAGGGCGTGAACATCGTCCTTATCGACAGCGCCAACAAGAACCCGAACGTCAATCTCCAGCTCCGTAACGTCTCGGTCTACCAGGCCCTCGACTACACCTGTAAGCGCGTCGGCTTCAGCTTCACCATCGGTTCCGGTGGCGTCGTCGAAGTCCGCGAAGACACTGGCGACAGCCAGCTGGAAATCGAATTCTTCAACCTCACGCAGGCCGCCGTCATCAAGATGACGGGCGTCAGCGTCAGCCCTAGCGCTGGTGGCGCAGCCCCTGCAGGGGGTGGCGTGTTCGGCGGTGCCGGTGCCGGCGCAGCCAGCGCCGAAGGTGGCAACCCTCAGGAGAATGCCATCAAGAGCTTCCT
>CAINSX010000271.1 GCA_903853185.1 uncultured Opitutia bacterium | reverse complement strand
CCGTCAAGCGGCGCGATGGCCGGACGGACCTCGCGAACCTCTTCCTGATCGGTACGGACCAAGGTTTCCTTGGGGTTACCGGGGCAATGTTGTCTGGCATTTCGATGGCCAATCTGCACGGTCTGAAGGCGTAACCCCGCCTTCATGAGCACCCCTGATTTCTCGGTCCAGCCACGCCCGCTCTGGAAGGACTTGCTGCAGCCCGCCGTCATCGTCGGCGCGCTCGGTTACTTCGTTGATATCTACGACCTCACGCTGTTCATGACCATCCGCAAGGACAGCCTGACCAGCCTCGGCCTCGGGCATCTGATCAGCGGTGCCGCCTGGTATCAGGACCTGCTTTCCTGGCAGATGGCCGGCATGCTCCTCGGGGGGATTCTCTTCGGCATCCTCGGCGACCGCATGGGCCGCCTCACGACGCTCTTCGGCTCCATCCTGCTTTATTCCGTCGCGAACATCGCGAATGGCTTTGTGCATAGCTTCGAAGCTTATGCCACCTGGCGCTTCATCGCCGGGCTCGGCCTCGCCGGCGAGCTTGGCGGTTGCATCGCGCTCGTCTCCGAGACCCTCTCCAAGGAACGTCGCGGTTACGGTACCGCGCTGGTCGCTACCGTTGGCGTCTTCGGCGCCGTCGTCGCGGGTTACATGGCCGACCATGTCGGCGATATCGGTCGCGTCGTCGGCGGCTTCTTCGGCACGTCCGTCGAAGGCTGGCGCATGAGCTACTTCATCGGTGGCGGCCTCGGCCTTATGCTGCTCGCCCTGCGCGTCGGCGTGCGCGAGTCGGGCATGTACCATCAGGCCCGCGACCATGCGGACGAAGGTTCGGTCACGCGTGGGAACTTCTTCGCGTTATTCTCGAACCGCGAACGCTTCCTGCGTTACCTTCGTTGCATTCTGATCGGCCTGCCCACCTGGTTCATGATTGGCATCCTCGTCCAGCGTGCTTCGACCGTGTTCGCGCCCGCCAACGGTATCACCGGAGAGCCCATCAAGGATAACTGGTCGGTCGCCGCCTTCTATCTCGGCCTGACGTTCGGCGACCTCGCCAGCGGCGTCGGCAGCCAGTTGCTTCGCTCGCGCAAGAAAGTCGTCCTCGGCTTCCTGCTCTTCAGCCTGGCCTGCGTCGGCTTCTACCTCTTCGGCTCCAACGGCTGGAGCTCCGACGCCTACTACCGTCTCATCTTCCTGATGGGCTTCGGTATGGGCTATTGGGCGCTCTTCGTGACAATCGCCGCGGAACAATTCGGCACCAATCTCCGCGCCACCGTCGCGACTACCGTCCCCAACTTTGCCCGTGGTTCGTTGGTGCCGCTCACCTTCCTCTTCACCTATCTCGCCATGCCGCTCGCCCAGGCGCGCGTCACCCCGCCCATCGCGGGGGCAATTCTCGGCGTGGTCTGCTTCGGGGCTGCTTTCATCGCCCTGGCGACGATGGAAGAGACCTTCGGTAAGGACCTGGACTACCAGGAGAAAAAGTAAGGCTTACTTCTTAGCCGGGGCCGACTCATCCGCAACACATCGGAAGCCGGCGTGATTGGTCGACGTCAGCGTGTCCAGCCCTTGGCGGGCCGTCGCGCGGTAGCGGAAGCAATAGCCTTCATCGCAGAGCCAGGAGCCGCCGCGGATAACGTGCTGGCCGAAGCCCGTCTTCTCGGGATCGTGGCCGATGGCCGGTCCAATCGGACGGTCTTTCGGCGAGACTTTGTAGTATTCGATTCCGTACCAGTCTTCGCACATCTCCCAGACGTTCCCGGCCATATCGTAGAGGCCGTAGCCGTTGGGGGGGAATGATTTTACCGGGGCGACATAGGTGAAGCCATCGAGGCCGCTATCACGCTCCGGGAATTTACCCTGCCAATGGTTGCACATGATTTTGCCGTTCGGGCGCTCTTCGTCGCCCCAGACATAGGGCTTATCCTTAAGGCCACCGCGGGCGGCGAATTCCCATTCGGCTTCCGTTGGCAGGCGCTTGCCGGCCCACTTGGCATAGGCCTGCACGTCCTTGTAGGTCAGGCAAATCACCGGGTGATTCATGCGATCCTTGATCGAGGACCCCGTTCCTTCGGGGTGTTGCCAGTTGGCGCCCGCGGTAAAGTTCCACCATGGCAGGTTGCCGCCTCCGCATTGGAACGGGTTTACGCCCGAGACTTTTTTGAAAAGCAGCGAACCCCCTTTGAGCATCTCCGCGGGCGCGTTGGGGAACTGGCGCGGGTCGAGATCCTTCTCGGCATCGGTGACATACTTGGTCGCGTCGACGAAAGCCTGGAACTGCGTGTTGGTAACTTCGGTGATATCCATCCAGAAGCCTTTGATCACGACGGCGTGGCCGGGCGCTTCTTCGGCGTGCTTTTCGTCGGCCTTGTCGCTGCCCATCGTGAACTCGCCGCCGGGAATCCAGACCATGCCAGCAGTCGCCGGACTCGCGGCCGCCGGGGTCTTGCGCAGGAAGAGGATTCCGAAGGGCGTCACCATCAGGACGGTGGCGATGATGATGATCCAAGCCTTGGCGGATTGGGCGGGTTTTGGTCTGGCGTCGGAGTCCATGGGGGAGGGCGTGGTCATCTTTGCTGGCGGGCGGGGCAGGGCGAACCTTTTGCGGGGCAGGGCGGATATCGCCTCGCCCAGTAGGGTGATTTCGCCTTATCCAGTGCAGCATGAGCTCGTCCCAAGAAGAAGTCCTCCAGATTTTCCGCGATTCGAAGGCCCTCCTGACTGGCCACTTCGTCCTGCGCTCCGGCCTGCATAGCGGCCATTTCTTCCAATGCGCCCAAGTCTGCCAGCACATGGACAAGGTCACGCGTCTGATTGAATTGCTCCGCCCGAAGCTCGCCGCGCACCCTTGCGACACCGTCCTCGCTCCGGCGATGGGCGGACTCGTCGTCGGCCAGGAGATCGCTCGCCAGCTCGGTGTCCGCTTCGTCTTCGTGGAAAAGGAAAACGACAAGCTCGTGCTACGTCGTAATTTCACCTTCCGCCCCGGCGAGCGCGTGATCGTGGCCGAAGACGTCGTGACCCGTGGTGGTCGCGCCCAGGAGTGCCTCGATATCCTTAAAGCAAACGGTGCCACCGCCGTCGCGGTGGCTTCACTGGTCGATCGCTCGTCGGGCCAGACCCAGTTCAGCGTACCATTCCTCTCGTTGCTGGAGCTGAATTTCCCGACCTACGCCGCCGACGCTGTGCCGGCTGAGTTAGCGAAGCTAACGGCAACCAAGCCCGGTTCCTGAGGTCGGGTGGGGCAGGGTGCCCTCTTGCTTCGTTTTTGAGCCTGAAAACCCCTTATTAAGGGCTCAGCGGTGCCTTGTGCCTTGCACACGGGCGGTCCGTTCCCTACGCCAAACCACTCACTTTCCATGGATCGCAAGAACTTCTTCCTGGGTATGGCCTGCATCGTCGGCGCCTTCGCCCTTTTCTTCCTGACCAAGCCGGCGCCTAAGCCCGCCGGCGCCCCTGCTCCCGCCGGACAGGTCTCGGTCGCGCCGGTCGCTCCGACCGCCCTCAGCCCGGCGGCCAAGACCTCGCTCGCCCCTTCCGCGCAGGCGGCCAAGCCTGTCGCCCGTGCCGATGCCAAGAGCTTCGTTATCGAGAACGAGCTCATCAAGGTCACGCTCAGCAGCCGAGGCGGAGCGATCTCGAAGGTCGAGCTGAAGAAGGAATTCGCCGACGTCACCAAAGAAGGCATCGTGACCTTCAACGCGGGTAATGATGAGTCGGCCCTGGCCCTCGCCGTCAAGAATCAGACGACCGGAAAACTGGAAGCCGTCCTCTCCGAATTCGTCGCCCAGCCTGGTTCCTCCGCCCATTCCATTACGCTGGTGGGCTCCCTTGATGGTGCCCGCGTCGAACGCACGTTCTCCTTCGTCGCGCCTAAGGATGGCGAGACAATCGAAGGCTACTCGCTCCGCTTCGCCACGAAGGTCATTCCGGCCGCCGGTAAGCCGGCTCCGTCGATCTGGGTCTCGACCGGTTGCTGGCAGCCCACGTCCGGCGACTCCGCCAACCAGTTTCTTTCCGTGCTCGCTTACGACGGTGAAGACCTGACGCGCGTCGGCCTCGATAAGTTTACGGATTCCAGTGGCTTCTTTGGTCTCGGTTCGCACAAGGCGCTGACCGAGCATCCGGTCGCCTCTGTCGCCAAGCCTTTGCTCTGGGTCGGTTCGGGTAACCAGTTCTTTGCCGCCATTCTGCACCCGGCCGATGCCGCGGCCCGCGGGCCGCGCACCGAAGTTATCGTCCTACCGGTTCCGTTCGGCGCGGATAAGCGCGGCCTGCAGGCCTTCGCTTCATGGGAGACCCTCCCCGCCGCCGACCTTTCCCGCACCCTTGAAGGCGACTTCTTTGTTGGCCCCAAGGAATATGCCCGCGTCGCCGCGCTGCCCGACAGCCAGGTTTACGTCCTGCAGTTCTCCAAATTACTCGGTTTCATTTCCTTCGGCGGTATCTGCAAACTCCTCCTTTTCCTCCTCGGTGGCGTCCATTGGCTCCTCGAGTGGAGCGGCGTTTGGTCGTGGGGCTGGGCCGTTGTGCTCCTGACGTGCCTCATCAAACTCGTCACCTGGCCGCTGACCTCGATTCAGATGAAGGCCGCGAAGAAGATGCAGAAGTTCGCGAAGCCGATGCAAGATATCCGCGAGAAGCACAAGGACAACCCCGAGAAGATGCAGAAGGAGCTCATGAAGCTCTACACCGAGAACAAGATCAACCCGTTCGCCGGCTGCCTGCCGATCCTCATCCAGATGCCGATCTTCTTCGGCCTCTACACTGCCTTCCAGACCACCGTCGAGCTGCGCCTGCATTCGTTCCTCTGGATCCATGACCTCTCGGCGCCGGACACGATCTTCCATCTTGGCGGCTTCCCCGTGAACCTGCTCCCGATCCTCATGGGCCTCTCCATGTGGCAGTCGATGCGCATGACCCCGAACCCTTCGACGGATAGCTCCCAGAAGACGATCTTCCTGATGATGACGTTGCTCTTCCCGGTCATCTGCTACCCGATGCCGGCCGCGCTGACGCTGTACATGACAATCCAGAACCTATTGACGATTCTGCAGACTTGGCTTACCAAGGAAGAACCCAACGTCGTGGTAATCGAGCCCACGCCGAAGAAGGTTAAAGGCTGATTTTCCCAACCCCCACCCCATCATGTCTGGTCATAGCAAATGGCACACGACGAAGCGGCATAAGGCCGTCATTGACGCCAAGCGCGGCAAGATCTTCTCGGTGCTCGCCAAGGAAATCTCTCTCGCGGCTCGCGCCGGCGGAGGTAGCCCTGAATCCAACGTGCGCCTGCGCACGCTG
>CAINSX010000270.1 GCA_903853185.1 uncultured Opitutia bacterium | reverse complement strand
GCCAACCGAGGAGGCCGCACGAAGCATGCCGAAGCCGAAGGCGCCGACTTTCAGCATGTCGGCGAAGATCGGCAACAGCGCGACCGCCCCGCCCAGTAGCACCGCGAACAGGTCCATCGTGAAGGCGCCGAGCATGATGCGTTGGCTCAGCATGAAGTCGATGCCTTGACGGAGACTGACGAAGATGGGCTCTGGGTTGCGCGACTGGAGCGTCTGGGTCGTGCGTAGCGCGACGGTAAGGCAGAGGGAAGCGACGAAGCAGATCGTCATCGCGGTATAAGGCACGTTCTCCGCATGGGTGAGTCCGTTCTTCTCCCCGAGCCAGACCATCAGGCCGGCTAGGCCGGGTCCGACGACGCAGGCGAGTTCGAAGAGGGTGTTGCGCCAGCGGACCCCACCTGGGATGAGTTCGCGTGGAAGAATTTCAGCGATGATCGCCTGACGGGCGGTGGTGAGGAAGCTGCGGGCTAGCCCGCCCAGGATGACCACCCCGTAGATAACGGTGAGCTGAGCCCAACGTGCGCTCAGGTGCTCAGGCAGAAAGAGGAATAATCCAAGCGTGGTCATCGCGACCAAGGCCCCAATGGCGATACGACGACGATTATTGGTATCCGCCACATGTCCGGCAAAGAGCACCGCGCTGACGAAGGGGATTACTTCGGCCAGTCCGATGGCGCCGAGAGCCAGGGCGGCGTTAGCCCCTTCGTCTTTGGTCAGACGAAAGACCTGCCAGGCGATGGCCACGTTCTGAATCTGGATGGCCAGCGTACCCAGCACGATCGCGGCCAGGTAGAAGCGGAAAGACCGGGAAGCGACGGCGGAAGCGGGTGCCTGCGTGGCGGTGGACATCTCCGCCACTACTGAAGCACGTGCCCCTTTTAGGCAATCACCGCTTTAATCACGTTACCCGCGACGTCCGTCAGGCGGTAGTAGCGGCCCTGGAACTTAAAGGTTTGGCGTTCGTGGTCGACACCGAGGAGGTGCTGCATCGTCGCGTGTAGGTCGTGCACGTGGACCGGGTCCTTGACGATGTTGTACCCGAACTCGTCGGTCTGGCCGAAGGCTTGGCCGCCTTTGACACCGCCACCGGCCATCCAGAGGCTGAAGCAACGTGGGTGGTGATCGCGACCGTAGGAGTCCTTGGTGATCTTGCCTTGGCTGTAGGCGGTACGACCAAACTCGCCGCCCCAGATGACCAGCGTGTCTTCGAGGAGTCCACGCTGCTTAAGGTCCTTGATGAGCGCCGCCGAAGCCTGGTCGGTTTGTTTGCACTGGCGCTTGATACCTCCGGGTAGGCCGCCGTGTTGATCCCAGCCTTGGTGGAAGAGTTGGACGAAGCGCACGCCTTTCTCGATCAGGCGGCGGGCTTGCAGGCAGTTCGCGGCGAAGGAGCCGGGCGACGTCACGCTATCGCCGTACATCGCGAGCGTGGCTGGAGATTCCTTCGAAAGATCGGCGACTTCCGGGACGCTCGTCTGCATGCGATAGGCCATCTCGGCCTGAGCGAGACGCGCGTCGACTTCCGGGTCGAGCTCGGCGGCACGCTGATCGGCGTTGAGTTTGCCGAGTGCGTCGAGCATGCCGCGTCGGGCGTGCGGAGACACGCCTTCAGGATTCGTCAGATAAAGCACCGGCTCCTTGCCGGCCTTGAACTGCACGCCTTGATGTTCGGACGGCAGGAAGCCTGAGCCCCAGAGACGAGAGTATAGCGGTTGGTCTTTGGAGGCATCCTGCGAGACCAGCACGATGAAGGCCGGAAGATTCTCGTTCATGCTGCCGAGACCATAGGAAGCCCAGGCGCCCATCGAGGGACGACCGGCCACCTGATTCCCGGAGCAGAAGAAGGTGATGGCGGGATCGTGATTGATCGCCTCCGTGTGCATCGTGCGGATCACGCAGAGGTCATCGGCGACTTCGCCCGTGTGGCTGAGCAGGTCGCTATACTCGACGCCGCTCTTCCCGTATTTCTTAAAATCAGCAAAGGAGCCAGCCAACGGCAGGGTGGCCTGGTAACCGCTCATGCCGGTCAGGCGCTGGCCTTGGCGGACGGAGTCGGGTAGCGGTTGAGTGTGCTTCTCGCGGAGCAGCGGCTTCGGATCGAGGGTCTCGAACTGAGAGGGGCCGCCGGCCTGGAAGAGATAGATGACGCGCTTGGCCTTGGCCGGGAAGTGCGTGCCTTTGGGCAAGGTGGCCGCCTGGGCGTCGCCGACGATCCCTCGCATGGCCAGGGCGCCGAGGCCGAGGGCGGAGGTCCCGAGGAAGTGCCGACGCGTGTGCTGCATCAGGCTATCGTAACTGGGCTTTTCGGAGTGCATGGTTTAGCGGGAGGTGACAGCGGCGTCGCTCGCTAGGATGGTCGAGCAAACGAGCGTGAGGGCGGCCAGGGCCGGGTCGGCAGGCATCTTCGGTAAGGTCGGAAGAGGCGTAGCGGTTGACTTCTTTCCTTTGGCATCCGGCTTGGCGTCCGACTTTGTCGCTTTCGGGGGTGGCGGCGAGAATTGCGGAGGGTTGGCTTTCTGCGTCGTGTAGAGTTCGGTCAGAGCGGCGAGTTCGGAAGGGCGGGGCGAGCGGGTGCAGACCAGTCGGAAGGCTTCCGCGATCTGGGCGGAGGAATCGGTGGAGGAACCGCTGACACGTTTAGCCAGGCTCTTGGCGGATTCAACGAACCCAGGGTTGTTAAGCAGGACAAGCGCCTGCAAAGGCGTGTTCGTGTTAAGGCGCTTCGGCTGGCAGACTTCGCGGGAACCCGCGTCGAAGATCAGCATGTTGTCCGGAGGCGCCGTCCGTTTGCGGTAAGTATACACGCTGCGACGATTGGCGGATTCCTGCACGCTCTCTCCGCCGACTTTCTCGACGAGCGTACCGGCGGCGAGCAAAGCTTGGTCGCGGACCATTTCGGCCGTGAGGCGCAAGACCGGACCGCGGGCGAGATACTTATTCGCCGGATCTTTTTCGCGGGCCTCAGGCGTCGGGGTGGAAGACTGACGGAACGTGGCACTCAGCACCATGCGGCGAAGCATGGCCTTGGTGTTCCAGCCGCTCTGAACGAAGTCCACGGCAAGAGTATCGAGCAGCTCCGGGTGCGTTGGCAGGTCACCCTGCATGCCCAGATTCTCGCTCGTTGCGACCAAGCCCGCTCCGAAGACCTGAGCCCAGAGTCGATTGACGATGACGCGCGACGTCAGAGGGTTCTTCGGATCAGTGAGCCATCGGGCGAGGCCGAGCCGGTTCTTGGGTAACGAATCGTCCCAAGGAAAGATGCGGGCCGGCACGCCGGGGTCGCAGGGCTTGGCGAGGTCGGGCTTATCGTATTCACCGCGAGTGAGCACGTAGCTTTGACGCGCTAACGCAGAGTGTTCCATCGCGAAGAATGCGGGGGCCGACTCCTGATGCGCAGCGAGGGTTCGCTGAGCCTCTTGGAGGCGAGACCATGCCTGGGCGTAAGCCGAATCAAAGCGAAGGCGGGAATGCTCGGCGAGAACTGCCGCAGGAAGTGTCGAAGCGTCGGCGCCGTGGAGCACCGCGACTTCAGCCGCCGTGAGGGAGGTGCGCCAGAGTTGGATCTCGTCGAGCGAGCCGTTACGGAAGCCCGCGTCACGCGAGCGGGAGCCGATCTCCAGGGCGTTGTCGCGCGGCTTGGCGTTCAGCGTATCGCGTACGACCACAGTCTTGGCTTCGTGTCCGTCGAGATACACATGAAGTCCGGCGGCCTTGGAGGAACCATCGTAGGTGACCGTCACGCGCTGCCAAGAATCGATGGGGAGTTCGGCCTCCGTCTCGATGGAGACCGCACTATTAGGCCAGAGGTGAATCATGCTCCAGCGCAGTTTCCCGTGGTCGACCAGCAACTCGACACCCGAGGCATCGCCGTCGCCGGTGTAGAAGCCCGTCGTGTGGAGGACCGTAGCGCGGGCGTTCTTCTCGCCGAGACGCAGGAAGGCCGAGAAGGTGAAGGCATCGAAGCGTCCCAGTTGCTTGAACTCCGATAGGATGAAGCCCGCATCTCCGTCGAACTTCACCGCTTGTCCTTTCACGCCCGGGACGAGTTTGAGATCATCGGGTGAGCCCCGACGCTCGAACTTAGCTGGCTTGCCGCCGGTGATGGCGTTATCGACACCGGTCTTAGTGAAGGCTTCCAATGGAAAATGGACGAGCGGAGCTGGAACGGTGACGACAGTCTTGGCCGTTGGAGCGGGAGTAGCGGCGAGCGCTTTTTCCGCAGAGATCACGGCTTCCTTGAGGGAGCTCTCCTTTTGCTGATCAGCCTCTGACTTGAAGAGACGTACGAACGGAGGCGGCACTTCGCCGTGATAGGAGAGTAGTCCGTTCTCGTTCTGGTCGCCGAACATCGCCGCCATCGAGTAATAGTCCCGCTGGGAGATGGGGTCGTACTTGTGATCGTGGCATCGGGAGCACTCCATCGTCAGTCCCATGAATCCGTAGCCAGCGGTCATTACGCGGTCGTTGATGCCGTCTTGGCGGAATTCTTCGGCGATGGAGCCGCCTTCGAAGGTCATACGGTGCAGGCGATTATAGGCCGTCGCCACACGCTGATCCTGGGTCGGGTTCGGCAGAAGGTCGCCGGCGAGCTGTTCGGTCAGGAATTGATTGTACGGCTTGTTGTCGTTGAAAGCTTTGAGCACCCAGTCGCGCCAGGGCCAGGCGAACATCTTGTTATCACCCGTATAGCCCCAGGTGTCGGCATAACGGGAAAGGTCGAGCCAGCCCACGGCGATATGTTCGCCGAAGCGGGGAGAGGCCAGCATCGCATCGACACGCTTCTCGTAGGCATCCGGAGACTTGTCCGCGACGAAGGAGTCGACCTCGGCGTTGGTCGGAGGAAGTCCCGTCAGCGCAAATGAAGCCCGGCGGAGAAGGGTGGTGCGATCGGCGGCAATCGAAGGCTTCAAACCAGCCTTCGCGGCCTTATCAGCGATGAAGGCGTCAAGCGGATCCTTGGACCAGGATGAATCTGCGACCGCAGGTGTCGCGTGGGACTGCGGGCTGACGAACGCCCAATGGGGGTCGTACTTGGCGCCCTGTTTGATCCAGCGGCGCAGGACATCCTTCTCTGAGACTGAGAGCGGACGATGCAGCTCGGGCGGCGGCATGATCTCTTCCGGGTCGGTCGAGAGGATGCGATGGGCCATCGTGCTTTTCTCGAGATCACCTGGGACGATCGCGATGTCTCCGCTCTTCAGCTTCTTAGTGGCACCGGCGAGTTCGTCCAGACGGAGGCCGGCCTTACGTCCCTTGTTGGCATCCGGCCCGTGGCAGCCGTAGCAACGATCGGACAGGATGGGGCGCACCTCGCGATTGAAATCCACGGTCGCTTCGTCCGACCACGCAGAGGTGGAGACCGAGAGACAAAAGAGTGCGAGCGCGTGGGGACGCATGGGGTAAAGACACTCAACTTCTCCCCACAGTTCCTGTCGAACGGCGAATCAGACCTCAGGAATAATACTCATCTCATATTCGTTCATTACGTTTCACGGTTGGCATCACCGAGGGGCATTTGCTCGCTCGAAGTCTTTCCATCGTTTGT
>CAINSX010000269.1 GCA_903853185.1 uncultured Opitutia bacterium | reverse complement strand
CTCCGAGCCAAGACCGACGAGTTCAAGAATCGTCACGCTAAGGGCGAATCCCTCGACGCCCTCCTCCCCGAGGCCTTCGCGGTCGTCAAGAACGCCGCCCGCCGCCTCTGCGGGTCCAAGGCCATCGTGTGCGAACATGAGCTGGCTTGGGAGATGGTGCATTTTGACGTCCAGCTCATCGGCGGCATCGCCCTCCACCAGAACAAGATCGCCGAAATGGCGACCGGCGAAGGCAAGACCCTTGTCGCCACCCTCCCCCTCTACCTCAACGCCCTGACCGGCAAGAACTGCCAGCTGGTCACCGTCAACGACTACCTCGCCCGACGCGACTCGGAATGGATGGGCCATCTTTACCGCTGGCTCGGGCTGACGGTCGGTTGCATCCAGAACCAGATGCCGGGTGACGAGCGCAAGGCCGCCTACGGCTGCGACATCACCTACGGCACCGCTTCGGAGTTCGGCTTCGACTACCTGCGCGACAACGGCATGGCCCTCTCGCCCGACGAGCAGGTCCAGCGCGACCACTACTTCTGCATCGTCGACGAAATCGACTCCATCCTGATCGATGAGGCCCGCACCCCGCTGATCATCTCCGGACCTGTCGCCGAAGAACGCGAACCCGCCTTCCCGCGCCTCCGCCAGCCGGTCGCCGGCCTGGTCGAACTGCAGATCCGCCTCGTCACCCGCCTGATGAACGAGGCGCGCGAGGAGCTCGAGAAAATCGCTGAAAACAAGGAGCCGTCCGCCGACAGCCTTGATAAGCTCTGGCTCGCCGCCCACGGCATGCCGCGCAACCGCATCTTCCTCCGCCTGATGGAGAACGGCCGCTGGCGTAAGCTGCTCGAGAAGCACGAAGGCGTGCTCGCCTCCGAGATCGAGAAGGACCGCCGCTTCCACCTCAAAGAACGCCTCTACTTCTCCATCAGCGAACGCAACCACGAGGCCGACCTTTCCCAGCTGGGACGCGACACGCTCCGCCCGGGTGAACCCGACGCGTTCGTGCTGCCCGATCTACCGAGCCGCTACGTCGAGCTCGATAACGACGAGTCGCTGACCCACGAACGCCGCGCCGAACTCCGCGGCGAAGCCGAGGCCGCCTACGCCCAAGCCTCCGAGGACATCCACGCTATCGGCCAGTTGCTCAAGGCCTACGCGCTCTACGAAAAAGACAAGCAGTACGTCGTCCACGAGGGCAAAGTGAAGATTGTCGACGAGAACACCGGACGCATCATGGAAGGACGCCGCTGGTCTGATGGCCTCCACCAGGCCGTCGAAGCCAAGGAAGGCGTCGCGCTCGAGAAGGAGAACAAGACCTACGCGACGGTCACGATCCAGAACTACTTCCGCATGTACCAGAAGCTCGCGGGCATGACCGGTACCGCCGAGACCGAAGCTTCCGAGTTCCATGACATCTACCGCCTAACCGTCGTCGCCATCCCGACGCACCGTCCGTGCATCCGCATAGACGATAACGACATCGTCTTCAAGACCCGCAAGGAGAAGTACCAGTTTGCCATCAAGGAGATCGCCGAATCCCACAAACGCGGCCAGCCCGTGCTCGTCGGCACCGCCTCCGTCGAAGCCTCCGAGACCCTCGGCCGCATGCTCGCGATGGCCAAGGTCCCGCACAAGATCCTCAACGCCAAGCACCACGAAGCCGAAGCCGACATCGTCTCGATGGCCGGTCAGCTCGGCGCGGTGACCATCGCCACCAACATGGCCGGCCGCGGCACCGACATCAAGCTGGGCGAAGGCGTCCGCGAACTCGGCGGTCTCTACGTCGTCGCGACCGAACGCCATGAAGTCCGCCGCGTCGACCGTCAGCTCCGTGGCCGCTGCTCCCGCCAGGGCGACCCCGGCCGCTCCCGCTTCCTCGTCTCCCTCGAGGACGACCTGATGCGCCTGTTCGCCAACGCCGGCATCGTCTCGTCGATGCTCGAGAAGTCCTTCAAGGAAGGCGAACCCCTCGAGCACCCGTTCCTCAACCACTCGATCGGCACCGCCCAGAAGCGCGTCGAAGGCCAGAATTATTCGATGCGCAAGCGCCTGCTGCAGTACGACGACGTGCTCAACCAGCAGCGCCAAATCGTGTACGGCCTGCGTAACCGCGCCCTCAAGGCCGTTGATAGCCGCGAGACGATCATGAACATCGTCGAGGAAGAGATCGAAGCCCGCCTCGACGTCGTCTTCCCGGACGCGGACGGCGACGCTGACCGTCGCGCCGCCGACACCTTCGTCCACTGGTACGTCACCACCTTCCACATGCGGATCGACCTCGAGGACATCCTCGCGCGCACGAAGGCCCAAGTGATTCTCCTCGCCACCGACCGCGTCCGCGCGCTCCAGGCTAGCCGCGAACAAAACGAGTCGGCCGAGCTCCTCCAATACCTCGAACGCAGCGTCCTCCTGCGCGCCATCGACCGCAATTGGCAGAACCAGCTGACCGAGATGGAAGACCTCCGTCGCGGCGTCAGCCTGCGCTCCTACGCGCAGAAAGATCCGCTCAACGAATACAAGGCCGAGGCCTTCAAGGCCTTCGAACGCCTGATGCAGCTCCTGCGCAACGACACGTGCGCCGGCCTTTTCCGCACCGCGTCGTCGATGGAAGCGCTCGAGTCCCTCATGCGCCGCGCCCGTGACCAGACGAAGATCGTGGGGCCCGCCGAACCGGGCATGGGCGATGAATTCAAGCAATACGAGAAGGGGCCGGCCGAGAACCCGATGGTCCAGAAGCAGGAACCTTTCCGCCGCGTGACCCCGAAGATCGGCCGCAACGCTCTCGTCCGCATCCGCAAAGGACCTGAGACCCAGGACCTGAAATGGAAGAAGGCCGAAGCGCTCGTCCGCGACGAGGGCTGGGAAGTGGTCGAGACGCTTTCGGAATGACCGAGCAGCCGACGAGCAGCCCTGCTGCCGCCCGGCTCGCCTGGGTCGGCACCGCGCTGACCGCCCTACTGCTCTTCTTCTCGTTCGGTCCGGTCGGTCATCCCCTCTGCGCGTTCATCGCGCTCGTGCCTGCCACGGTCGCCACGATGCTCCAGCCAGACTGGCGCACCTGGCGTCGCGCGAGCTTCTTGACGAGCTGGGTCCTGTGGATCGCATTGCTCATCTGGCTTCGCCACGTCTACCCGCCGCTCGGCTGGCTCGGGCTCGTGCTCCTCACGGCCTACTGTGCGCTCTATCCGTTCGTCTGGCTGCTGCTCGTGCGCTGGATCTTCCCCGCGTGCACCGGCGCGTCGCTCCCGGCCCGCCTGCTCGCGATCAGCGGCCTCGCCGGCGCCTGGGGTCTCTTGGAATGGGCACGCAGCTCGATCCTTTCCGGCTTCGGTTGGCTGCCGCTCGCGGCCTCGCAGACCGGCAACCACGTGATGCTCAGCCTCTGCGCCTGGGTCGGGCCGATCGGCCTCTCCATCGCGCTGGTGCTCTTCAACCTCGGGCTCGCCCGCTGGATCGTGCGGCTCGTGGAATTTTATCGCGAAGAAGCGAGCCTCAGGCCCGTCGGCCCGATGGGTTGGCTGCGCCGACTTACGCCTGAACTGTACCTCGGCCTGATTCCCGTGGCGCTGGCCTTCTTCGCCGCGCTGCACGAGGTAGGCACGAAGCCACATAACTCCAAGGACGTCCGCGCGGGCATCGTCCAAACTGATTTCGACCCCAACGCCAAATGGGACTCGGCCCGGCTGCAGGAGCATATCGAAACCATCGGAAGGCTCACCTTCGACGCGGCGGCCCAGAAACCGGATTTCATCCTGTGGCCCGAAGCCGCCTTGCCGCTCTCGCTGGAAAGCGAAGGCTACCTGCAGCGCCTGACCAGCCTGACCAAAGCCGTCGACACCCCGCTGGTCATCGGCGCCATCGACCACCGCGGCGCCGGCTACGCCAACGGCGTGGCGGTCATCACCGAAGAAGGCCTGCGTAAGCCCGTCTACGCGAAGCGTCACCTCGTACCGTTCGGCGAATACGTGCCCTTGGCTGATTTCCTCCCGCTCCGGAAAGTCGTCCCCATCAACGAAGACTGCGTCGCCGGAACCTCCGTCTCCTTACTCCCTCTCACCACGCGACGCGGCGACACCTTCATGGCCGGAGCGTTGATCTGCTATGAGGACGTCTTTCCGGAGCTAGCCCGGGAGCACGCCCTCGCCGGCGCCGACCTCCTGATCGTGGTCACGAACGATGCTTGGTACGGCCGAGAAGCCGGCGCCACTCAGCACGTCGCGCACTCCATCCTCGCCTCCGCTTCGACGCACCTCCCGATGTTGCGTTGCGGCAATGCAGGCTGGAGCGGCGCCATCAATGCCTACGGGTATGCCACCCCCGTCACCGAGCAAGGGAGCATCTATTTCCGCGGGGGCAAGACGGCCGCGCCCGTCCAGATCGTCCCCGGACGCGGCCCTACCTTCTGGGTGCGCCACGGCGACTGGGCCGTCGGCCTAGGCGGCCTGCTCTTCGCCCTGACCTACGTCTGGCGACGCCGTCGGGCGGTCTGACCCAAAAAACCGCAGGTCCTTGTCGACCTCCCTCGGAAACCGTCCAAGGTAAGGTGACCCCGGCGCGGTTACATCCGCACCTCACCGACGCCCACCGATGAAGCCCCTGCGCATCCTCTTCGCCTGCCTCAGCCTCTGCGTCGCCGTCACCCTGCCCGCCCAGGAGCTCAAGAAGCCCAAGGATGAGTTTCCGGAAAGCGGCATGGCGTCGTTCCGCCTCCGCATCAAATCCATCCCGACGCTGCGCATGCAGATCAACGGCGTCACCGTGCTCATGGGCGTCGACACCGGTTGCCAAGGCACCGCCGTGATCACGCCGCGCGCCGCCGCGCGTTGCGGCGTCACCGAGGCGTTCAGCATGCCCACCATGGGCAACTCCGGGCGCAGCGAATCCACCTACGGCCTCATCGAGAAACTCCAGGCGGGCGATGTGACGTGGCGCGATTTCCACGTGGCGCTCATGCCGCTCGACGGCATGGACATCGACGGCCTGCTCGGCGCCGACATCCTCTTTGCCCGTCCCTTCTACATGGACCTGCGGAACAAGGTCATGATCCTCGGCAAGATCCCCGACACTTCCGCCGCCCACGAGGTCGCCTGCTACAGCCGCGGCGGCCACTGCGGCGTGAACATCGAGGTCGAAGGCGTGAAGGTCCCGATGATCGTCGATTCTGGCGCGTCCAAATCCTACATGAGCTCGCTGAAGTTCCGCGGCCAGACCGAGTTCCGCGGCTTCCTGCCCGTCGCCACCGTGCGCAGCACCTCCCTCACCCGCGTCGAAGTCTGCAAGATCAAGTCCCTGCTCATCGGCGGCGCGCCCCTTACGGGCGTGGAGTTCATCCGTGACCTGGAGCATAACCTGCTCGGCGACGACTTCCTGCGCGCCCATCCCATCGCGGTGGACATGGCGTCACGCCGCCTCTGGCTCTTCGAGCCGCAGGTGGCTGCGAAGCCGTCCGACGAGACGTCCAAGTAAGCCGGCTTAGCGACGGCGACCGGACTTACCGGAAGCCTTGCCGCCGCCTTCGGACTCGCGGCCTTCTTCGCTGGCGCCTTCTTCGGCCGGCTCGTCTTCGTCGTCCCAGCGGAGGTTCTTCTCCATGTCCTTGTCGACTTCTTCGACGTCAGGCAGATCGGCGATATCTTCGGCTGCACCCGTAGCGCGGGCGGGCTTGTCATCGTCATCGTCGTCGCTCGGGACTTCATGGCCCTGCGGCACGAACTCGAGGATGTCGGTGATCTCTTCGAAAGGATGGATATCGCGGCCTTCGATCATCGCCTGGTTGCGCAGCTCGCTGAGCTGTTCATCCACGTCTTCGACGGTGAGTTTCTGCTCGAGCTTGATCGTGTCATTGATGAGCTTCACGCGCAGGCGCATGATGTGCTCGAGGAAATCGGCGTAGGCACCCTTGTCGCCGTCCTTGACGTTCGGTAGAGCGAAGAGCTGTTCCTCGGAGTCGAGGATGTGTTCGGCGACGCGGACGAGGCGGACGGTCTGGTCCTTCTCGATGTCCTGGGCCTGGAACGGGACGAAGGCGGCTTCGAGGACTTCGTTGGACAGACCGT
>CAINSX010000268.1 GCA_903853185.1 uncultured Opitutia bacterium | reverse complement strand
TCGCCGAGTGTCTGGGTGCCATAGACCTCCGGCTCGCGCTTGCCGAGTCGGTCGAGGTTAGGGCCGTTGATGACGCCGATTTCCATGCACATGAGATAAGGCCTGGGTGGGTTAGGGGCAAGGCATGAAAAAGGGCGGCCCCTCGCGGAGCCGCCCTTGGTTTCGCCTGAGGCCGGACCTTACTTCAGGATCTGGCGGAGGACGTAGGGCAGGATGCCGCCGTGGCGGTAGTATTCGCCTTCGATCGCGGTATCGATGCGCGCGATGAGCTGGGCCTTGTCGACCGTGCCGTTGGCGCGGCGGATGACGAGGGTGACCGGCGTCTTCGGCTTGATCGGGCTGGAGAGGCCTTCGAGGTCGAAGGTCTCGGTGCCGTCTAGGTTGTAGGAAGCGGCGTTCTTGCCGTCGGCGAACTCGAGGGGCAGCACGCCCATGCCGAGGAGGTTGGAGCGGTGGATGCGCTCGAAGGACTGCGCGACCACGGCACGGATGCCGAGGAGAGCGGTGCCCTTCGCAGCCCAGTCACGGGATGAGCCCATGCCGTAATCGACGCCACCGAAGACGATCATGCCTTCGCCGCGCTGGGCGTAGGTCTGGCAGGCGTCGTAGATGGCCTCGATCTTTCCTTCGGGCTGGACCTTCGTGAAGCCGCCTTCCTTGCCGTCGGCCATCGCGTTCTTCACCTGGGTGTTGGCGAAGGTGCCGCGGGTCATGATGCGGTCGTTGCCGCGGCGTGAACCGTAGGAATTGAAGTCCTTCTTGGACACGCCGGCCGCGAGGAGGAACTTGCCGGCCGGGGTCTCTTCCTTGAAGGCGCCGGCGGGGGAGATGTGGTCGGTCGTGACGGAGTCGCCGAGGATGGCCAGCGGGCGGAGCTTCGCGAGCGTCGGCACCGGCGGAGGGGTCATCGAGAAGCCCTTGAAGAACGGAGGCTCCTGGATGTATGTGGAGGATTCCTTCCAGCTGAAGCGAGCGCCCGTGCCGCCCTGGACGCCTTTCCATTCAGCGGTGGCGTTGGCGAGGGAGTCGGCGGCGTACTTCGACTTGAACATCTCGGGCTTGAGGCCGCGGGCGACGTGGTCGGCGACTTCGGCCTGGGTGGGCCAGACGTCCTTGAGGAAGACCGGCTTTCCGTCCTTGCCCATACCGAGCGGTTCGTTGTCGAGGTCGATGTCGACGCGGCCGGCGAGGGCGAAGGCGACGACAAGGGGAGGGGACATCAGGAAGTTCGAGCGGACCGCACCGTGGACGCGGGCTTCGAAGTTGCGGTTACCCGAGAGCACGGAGGCCGTGACGAGGTCGCCGTTCTTGATGGCGCCTTCGATGTCGGCGTCGAGCGGACCGGAGTTACCGATGCAAGTCGTGCAACCATAGCCGACGAGATTGAAGCCAAGCTGGTCGAGGTAGCCCGAGAGCTGGATCTCGTTCAGGTAGTCGGTGACCACGCGGGAACCAGGGGCGAGCGAGCACTTCACGTTCGGGTTCACCGTCAGGCCCTTCTCGACGGCCTTCTTGGCGACGAGGCCAGCGGCCACCATCACGGAGGGATTCGAGGTGTTGGTGCAGGAGGTGATCGCGGCGATCACGACCGAGGCGTGCTTGAGCGAGCGGCCCGTGGCGCCGACGGCGGCGGAAGCGTCGCGATCAGCGGCGGCCTTACCGAAGCCGTTCTTATCCTTCGGCGCGGTGAAGAGCGTGTTGAACGTGTCTTTGATCTTCGGGAGATCGATGCGGTCCTGCGGGCGCTTCGGGCCGGAGACACAGGGGACAACCGTGCTGATGTCGAGGTCGATGGTCTGGGTGTAGTCGATGCTGCCGGTCTTGGGGATGCCGTAGAGGCCCTGGGCCTTGTAGTATTCCTTCACCAGCTCGATGTGCGAGTCGTCGCGGCCCGTCTGGCGGAGGTAGTCGAGGGACTTGTCGTCGACCGGGAAGAAGCCCATCGTGGCGCCGTATTCCGGGGCCATGTTGGCGATCGTGGCGCGGTCGGCGAGCGAGAGGGCCTCGGTGCCTTCGCCGTAGAATTCGACGAACTTACCGACGACCTTGGCCTTGCGGAGGATTTCCGTCAGGCGGAGGGTGAGGTCGGTGGCGGTGACGCCTTCGCGGAGGCGGCCGGTGAGGTTGACGCCGATGACTTCGGGCGTCTGGAAGTAGACCGGCTGGCCGAGCATGCCCGCTTCGGCTTCGATGCCGCCCACGCCCCAGCCCACGACGCCGATGCCGTTGATCATCGTGGTGTGGGAGTCGGTGCCGACGAGGGTGTCAGGGTAGAACACGCCGTCCTTCTGGAAGACCAGCTTGGCGAGGAACTCGAGGTTGACCTGGTGGACGATGCCGATGGCGGGCGGAACGACGCCGAAAGTCTTGAACGCCTGCATGCCCCACTTGAGGAATTCATAGCGCTCGGTGTTGCGGCCGAATTCCTGGCGCAGGTTCTCTAGGAAGGAAGAAGCGGTGCCGGCACGGTCGACCTGCACCGAGTGGTCGACGACGAGGTCCACGGGGACGAGCGGTTCGATGACGGCGGAATCCTTACCGAGTTTGGCGACGGCTTCGCGCATGGCGGCGAGGTCGACGAGGAGAGGTACGCCGGTGAAGTCCTGCAGTACGATGCGGGCGACGACGAACGGGATTTCCGTGTCGACCGGCTTCGCGGCGTTCCACGCGGCGAGCGTCTTCACGTCATTCTCGGTGACCGCGACGCCGTCGCAGTTACGCAGCACAGACTCGAGGACGAGGCGGATGGAGACCGGAAGGCGCGAGACCTTGCCGAGGCCGGCCTGCTCGAGGGCGGGCACGGAGTAGATCTGCCCGGACTTGCCGCCGGCGGAGAAGGGGCGGAGGGCTTTGAAGGGGTCTTTGAGGGCCATGGTGGTGTGTGGTAAGAAAGGGGTGTCCCGCCGCGGATGGGCAGGCAAGTAGCCAAAAGCAAAGAAGGCGGTCGGGGCAAGCCCGACCGCCTTCAAATAAGCCGTGCTGACGATTAGGCTTCGACGGCCTTCTTGATCTTGGCGAAGTTCGGCATGGAGGCCGGGTCGCGCTTCACTTCGGAGTGGATCACGTTGCCGGCCTTATCGGCCACGAAGACGGAGCGCTTGGCCACGTTGAGGAGGCTGAACTTCTCAGGGATCACGCGGGTATCCTTGACCTTAAAGGCCTTGATGGCGACGCGGTTGAAGTCGGAGACCAGCGTGAGGTTGATGCCGGCCTGCTTGGCCCAGGCTTCCTGGGCGAAGGGGGAGTCGACCGAGATGGCGATCACGTCGGCGCCGAGCTTCTTATACTCGTCGAGGAGGCCCGTCACCTTGCAGAGCTCCTCGGTGCAGACGCCCGTAAAGGCGAGGGGGACGAAGAGGATGACGGTCTTGCCCTTGCCGACATTGCGACGGAGGCTGACATCGACCAGACCGGCGTCGGTCTTCTGCTTGAGCGAGATTTCAGGGAGAGGCTGGCCGATTTTCAGGGGCATGGTTTGGGTGGGTAGGGGGTTCGACGCCGAAATTGGTCAAAAAATAGGGGCTTGCAAGGATGGAGGCGGCAAAATGCCATAAATGACCCTTTTTTTAACAACGGGTAGGGGGTTTTATAAGACAACTAGCCCGAAAACTGATTATTCAGCATCTTTGGCTAAGCCCAACCTGCGGAACCACTTACGCTGTTTCCTGACCAGGGCCCAAGTATCGAGGTTGATGCGCTCAGCCAGACCGCTCGCCGCCACGCGTTTCCCGCCCTCTAGCCAGTCCATGACGGCCCGATAGCCTACTGCGCGAGAGGATGTCAGTTCGGGGTCGAGGCGCATCGCCAGGAGGCGCTCAGACTCTTCGATGATGCCCGTGCGCAGCATCAGTTCCGTCCGGGCTGCGATCCGGTGCTTTAGCTCATCGTCGGGGCGTTCCAGCAGTTCGAAGGTGACGGAATAGTCGGCGAAAGGTCCACGCCGGGTCAGGAACTCGTCACGGAGCGAATCCAGTGTCCGCCCGGAGGCCAATCGGCGTTCCAGCGCCTTGGCGACCCGGATGGGGTTTTGGACGTCGAGCCACTCGGGAAGCTTCTGGCCCTCGATTTCGCGGAGGCGGAGCAGGAGGGAGGCGAGTCCTTGGCGCTGAAGCGAGCGGACCTCATCCGTGATAGCTTGCGGAATCTCGAGTTCGTCGGTGACCGGTCCGAAGAAGGCGGCGAGGTAAAAGCCGCTGCCGCCCGTGACGAGGATGCGTTTGCCGCGAGCGTGGGCTTCCGCGACAGCGGCCTGTGCCATCTCGATATATTGCGAGACGGAGTATCGTTCCGTAGGTTCGACGAGGTCGAGGCCGTGATGGCGGACGCGGCGCTGTTCTTCGGGCGTGGGCTTGGCTGAACCGATATCCATGCCGCGATAGACGCAGACGGAGTCGCAGGAGATAATCTCCGCATCGTGCTGTTCGGCCCAGCGCAGCGCGGTCTCCGTCTTGCCGACGGCGGTCGGGCCCGTCAGCACATGGATCGCTGGCGCGGGCGCGGTCATCAACCAACGCTCACCTTCGTGAGGCCGTGGAGCAGCAGGTAGGCGACCGGAGCGACGAGAAGAAGGGAGTCAATTAGGTCGAGGGCACCACCGATACCGGGGATCGTCGCGCCGGAATCCTTTACGTCGGCGCGTCGTTTGAGGTAAGATTCGACGAGGTCGAGGCCGTGATGGCGGACGCGGCGCTGTT
>CAINSX010000267.1 GCA_903853185.1 uncultured Opitutia bacterium | reverse complement strand
CTGATCAGGTTAGGCTCGATGGTCTCACCTTTGATGCCGGCGCCTTCTTCGGTGATCTTCGCACGGAAGATTCCCTGGATGGAAATCACGTTCGTGTTGAGGAACGTGCCCTGCCAGTCGTCAGGGAAGTGACGGCTGCTGAGGATGGCGGTGCCGGGGCAAGGGCGGGAAGGGCGCTTCCAGAACTGCGGGAAGCCGCCGTGCGAGCCAGAGTCAAGGTAGCCAGAGAAGCCTGGGCCGAAGTAATTCGAGTTACCGGTGGCGTCCGTGATGATGTCGTTGCCCCAGTAGTCGAAGACGCGACCGTGCGGGTTGGCGAAGCCGTAGGGCACGTGGCGGTACAGCTTGCTGGTCTGCGGTTCGAAGCGGTAGATGCCACCGTTGGTGTTGCGCATCACGCCGTTGAAGGTCTCGACCTGGGAGCGGTGGAACACGCCGTCGGAGAGGTAGAGGGCGCCTCCTGGTTCATAGCAGATGGAGTTCGTCTCGTGGTGCGAGTCAGCGGCGTCCATGCCGGTGAGCAGGCGTTCCTTCCAGTCGGCCTTCTCCATCTTGCCGGACGTGTCGCGGGCGAACCAGATGTCAGGGGACTGAATCAGGATGACGCCATCCTTGTAGAACTGGAAGCCGGTCGGGCAGTTGAGGCCGTCGAGGAAGACGTGCGACTTGGCGACCTTGCCGGTCTTCGGGTCGAGGTCGAGGACGAGGAGCTTGTCGAAGACCTTGGTGGTCGGGCTGGTCTCCGGGTAGTTCGGCCAGCAGGACAGCCAGAGGCGGCCCTTGGTGTCGAAGTTCATCTGCACCGGGTTGATGAGTTCAGGGATGGTGGTCTCGTCGGCGATGAACTCGACCTTGCAGCCTTCAGGGAGGGAGAGGTACTTCAGCTGCTCTTCACCACTGAGGTAAGGGACGGGTTCCTTGCGGTTCGGGGGAACCGGAATCTCGGCCTTGAGATTGTCGTGCTTCACTTCGACGGCCTTGCCCTGGGCGGCGGCCCAGATGCCCTTGTCATGATTGGCGGTCTTGAGGTCGCGGTTAGCGAGCTCGGCACCGAGCACCGTGGCGTTATCGATACCCTCGTACTTGATGCGGGAGCGCTGGCCGAAGATGTTGAACTGGTCGACCGTGCGGTAGCGGTGGTGCCACTGCGTGCTCTTCTCGTTGACCTGAGCGCGGACGGCTTCGTTCACGGTGCCAGAGGCTTTGCCGAAGACGGCCTGGAACTGGACGGGAGCGAGGGCGGCGTCACCGGAGGCGTTGAGGTGGATACCGTTGATGGTAAGGGGGGTCTTGGCGGCGGCGTAGAGTTTCTGGGAGGAGGCGAAGAGGTCGACGAACTGGACGTTGTTGGCCTTGGCGACGCCGGCCATGGCGGAGGTGTAGAGCGCGAGGTTCTTGTTGTTCTCGGCGGCGATCTTGGCGTCGAAGAAGGCGGACTTCAGGTCTTCGTGGGCGATCGGGGAGAAGAGGACAACGCGGACCTTGCCCTTGCCGTAATCGGCGGCGAGGGTCTTCTTGAGCCAGCCGTCGAGGTTGGCCTTGAAGGTGTCGAGACCGGCGGCGCCGGCGAAGGACTCGTTGAAGCCCCAGTAGGCGAAGATCACGTTGGCGTGGAAGTGCGCGCCGGCGTGGTAGGTGACCTCGGTCTTGCCGACCTTGGTGGTCAGGGCACCGGGCTTCATATTGAGGAAGTAGTCCAGCTCGGCGACTTCGTCGGAGCGGTGGGGCTTCAGGCCGACTTCGTCGCCGGAGAAGCCGAGGTTACGGACCACGAGGTTGTGTTCCGGGAACGCCTGATGGATCAGGGTCTCGAAATTGCCTTGGTGCTGCTGTCGGTCGGCCAGGCCGCTGCCGACGAAGGCGATGTTGTCACCCTTTTCGAGGGTGAGGTTCTGGGCCGAGACGGAGGCGAATCCGAGCAGGGTCAGGAGGAGGGTGGACAGCTTGCGCATGGGTTTCTGGTTTTGGTAAAAAGAGGGAGGCCATGCGAAAAGGCATGGTCAGGACGGGGAAGGGAAAACCTGTCGCTCTTTCAACAACCTGCCAAGGGGAATGTTCCTCGGGCGGCCGGCCTTTGACCTTCAAATACGCTCAAATACGGCCGCCAGGGGTAGGGGCAGGGGTAGGGGTGGCGGAAGAGGACTGAATCGATGACAGAGGACAGAAGACAGAAATTAACACTGAGGACTGAATGGAGGACTGCGTTGAGGGCTGCATGGAGGGCTGAATGGAAAAGTCCCGCCACCGGCCACCCGGGGCTGCCACCTGCCACCTGATACAGCTATGCCGTGACGCGGTCTCGGCCCTACCCCTTCGTCGCTTATTTCGCGAGCGCGGCGTTGATCGACTTTACGACAGCTTTGCCGAGGACGGCGTAGCCTTCGGGGTTGAAGTGCACGTCAGCCTTGTTCTGCAGCTTGGCGATGTCGGGCGCGACGGCGGCGTTGAGGTCGTCGATCGCGACGCCATTCTCCTTCATGACCTTGAGGGCGATGTCATTGTAGGTGGCGACGTCGCCAAAGGTGCGCTGAGGCGTGAGCTTGCCTTCGGGTACCGGCGTCGTGGTGCCGAAGATGAGTTTCGCGCCGGTCTTCTTCAGGTCGGCCACGAGCGAACGCAGGTTCTTCTCGTAATCGACTGGCTCCACCTGGCGCTTGCCGTCTTCCATGTGACGGAGGTCATGCAGGCCGAAGTTGAAATGGATCACGTCCCATTTGCTTTCGCCAAGCCACTTGGCGAGGTTGGCGATGCCGGTCTTGGTCGGGCCTCCGTTGGTCGGGATGCGGTGCACGTTGGCTTTGCCGGCGAGTTCCTGGCGGACGGGCAGGGTATAGCCGATTGAGATTGAATCACCGATGAGCAGCACGCGCGGCAGGCCGGCGACGTCCTCGATCGGGGCCATCGACGGATTCGGCGCCTTTGCTTTGGCCTTCGCCTTCACGGCGACTTTCTCGGCCGAGGCGGGCACGGGGGCGTCAGCGGCGAAAAGGGAAAGGGAGGCGAGGGCGAGGAGCAGGGGCAGCGTCTTCATGGGGGTGGGAATAACAGAACCCAAGTGGATGACGGAGTCGATGACAGATGGCTGAATGGAGGGCAGATTTCCCGCACCCGAACCTGAACCTGAGCACCCGTACCTGGCACCTGATGGCTGAGACCCGAGACCTGAAAAATGAAGACCCCAGCCAATCATCCGGTTTCCGGTCTCCCCTTGAGTTCTGTTATCGGTCCAACCGCCAACCGCTAATACCTATCTCATCACTGCCCCAACGGCTTTGAGATATCGAACTCGGACTTCGTGGTCCAGCGTTGCTTGTAACCGGCCGGGGCTTCGACCTTGGTCCGGAAGATGACGGTATTATCGAGGTCGAGATCCTCGGACCAGATGAACTTTGCGCCGGCGAAGCTTTCCTTGGCCTTGGTGAAGGACTCTTTCGGGTTCACGCGTTCCTCAGTATACTCGGTCGCATTGGCCCACTTGCTGTCGTCGAAGTCGATCGCGAACCAGTTGGCCGGGACGGGCGTATGCTCGACCTTCGGATTCTTGACGTCGCCGCCGAGCGGGCCCTTGAAGAAGTTCTTCGCCTTCCACTTCGCGTTGGTGACGGTGCCGTCGGAGAACTTCAGGATCAGGCCGGCGTCGCCGATATGGTCGCCGTATTCCAGGCCGGTCTTAGGGTCGGCATTGTCGCGTCCCATGATGGCGATCGTCATCGGGTATTCCGGGAGGATGTCGACGGAGACGACGTTGTGCGGCATGTAGTCGATCGGGTCGACGACGCGGAGCTTGCCGTTGATATAGAGGATGAACCAGTTGTCGGCGTAGACGTTGAGCTTGATGGTATCCTCCATCGAGGGCTTCACCATGCCGGGCTTGTCGCCCTTCTTGCCGCCCTTGCCCTTGCCTTTGCCCTTCTCGCCGGACGGAGGCGAGGCTTGGTCGCCGGCATCCTCCTCGATCGTGGCTTCGACCTCTTCGCCCTTCGGCTTGGCATCGCCGCCTTCCTCAGGCGGGCGCTTGCCCTTTTCGCCGCCCTTGCCCTTGCCTTTCTCTCCGCCCTTGCCCTTTTCGCCGGCTTTGCCTTTGCCGCCGCCAGGCCCGCGTTCACCTGGCGTATAGGTCTCGGTGGCCGTGGAGCCATCGGGGTTGGAGTAGACGAAGGTCCAGGTCTTATCTGCGTTCAGCGTGTACTTCACGCTGAGGGCCTTGCCGTTGAGCGTGTAGTTGAGGGCGTATTTGTTGCCATCGACCGTGAAGCCTTTGATCAGCGCGCCCCGGAGCGGGCTCTGCGTGTAGCTGGAGCCGGTCCGGCGGACGTGGCTGGCGGAGGGCTGCGGGTCGACCTGTCCGTCGACTTCCGTCACTTCGCCGT
>CAINSX010000266.1 GCA_903853185.1 uncultured Opitutia bacterium | reverse complement strand
GCAATACCCACAGGAAGGGCACGACGGCGATGTCTTGGCAGAGTTTGTTGGTGATCGCGAGGAGGAGCATCACACCGCACGCGGGGAGGGCGAACCAGAGCAACTTGCGGGACATCGACGGGGCTTCCTCGGCGTCGTCTGTGACGAACGGGGCTTCCTCGGCGTCGTCTGTGACGACGGACTTCGTATCAGCACCGGCGCTCATCCAGACTTTGTAACCGCACCAGCCGGCGAGTCCGGCGTAGAGGGCGAGTCCGACGGACCACCAGTTGGCCTGGGCCTGACGGGCGAGCTGGGGTTCGAGCACGAACGGATAGATCAGGAGCGCGAGGAGGGAGCCGATATTGGAAAGGGCGTAGAGGCGATACGGCGATACGCCGGGGTTGGCTTTGCTGAACCAGGCCTGCAGCAGCGGGCCGGTGGCCGAGAGCACGAGGTAAGGCAGGCCGAGGCAGGCCAGCAGCAAGAGCAGGATGTGTCCAGCGGCGTGCGAGCCATCGGTGGGTTTCCATTGATCGCCCGGCGTGATCGGGAGGAGGGCGACGGCGAGCACCAGCAGGCAGAGGTGCGTGATGACCTGACGGCGAGGCGTCAGGCGGCTGATGCTGAAGTGGGCGTAGGCGTAGCCGCCGAGGAGCAGGACCTGAAAGAACAGCATGCACGTCGTCCAGACCGCGGGTCCGCCGCCGAACCAGGGCAAGATGAAGCGCGCGATCAGCGGCTGGACAAGGAAGAGCAGGCAAGCTCCCCAGAAGATGGTCAGGCTGAAGGCGAACATGGCGGGGGTATGTGTTTGGAACCCCGCCGCGAGGCGAAGGTTGGGGTAAAGAAGGGCTAGGCCCCTGACCCCATTAAGGCAACCCCCATCAGGCCTGCGGACGGATCCGGAGGACGAGCGATTCGTACCCCAGCGTGCGTTCGTAGGAGGGTTCTTTCTCCACGCGCTCGACGGACGAGATGATCTCCAAAGTGCCCACGAGCTCGACGCATTTCTGGAGCAGCGTGCGGAGGATTAAGCGCGCGTGCGGGGCGCCGAGGCAGAGGTGTTCGCCGAAGCCGAACGAGAGGTGCGGGTTTGGCTTACGGTCGATCTTGAATTCGTCGGCTTGTGCGAAGACGGTTTCGTCGCGATTGGCCGAGGCCCAGCCGAGCGAGACGCGTCCGCCCGCAGGAACCTGTTCGCCGTGCACGGAAGTCGTGACCGGGCAGACGCGGCCAATGTGCGTCAACGGCATGAAGAACCGGAAGAACTCCTCGCTCGCATGCGTAATCCGCTTCGGGTCTTCGCGAAGGTACGCCAGCGCGTCGGGGTTCGCCGCCAAGTGGCCGAGGGCGCAGGCGACCGTGTGGATAATCGTGTCGCGGCCGCCGGCGAAGGCGATGTTCGCGTAACCGAGTTTCTCTTGGTGCGTGAGTGGACGGCCTTGGAAGGTGGCCGCGTGGAGTGCGGAGAAGAAGTCAGCGCCGGGTTGGGCAGCGGTCGCGGCGAACTTGCCTTCGATGTATTCGTCGAGGCCGGAGCTCTTGCTGAGCCCATCGTTCTTGCGGAAGACGTGTGTTCCCCAGCCAATCCAGAGGTCCGCTTCGCTCTCGGGGACATTCAGCAGGTAGGTGAGGGCGCGGGATTGGAGGGGGAGGGCGAAGCCATGGACGATCTCGATCTCCGCCTGGGCGAAGGCGCTGCGAAGCATTTTTTCGGTGAGGGCTTCGACTTGCGCGATCATCTCGGCAGATTTCGGACGCTGGAAGAAAGGCTCG
>CAINSX010000265.1 GCA_903853185.1 uncultured Opitutia bacterium | reverse complement strand
TTCGCACGCTCAATGAAAGCCGTCCGCGAAGGACATGTCGCCGCCATCCTCTTCGACCAGACGACGCAGAGCGGCTCGATCTGGCAGTTCCTCGGGGCGCCCTGTGCGGTCACCGAGCTTCCCGGCATCATCGCGCAGCGCTTCAAGTGCCCGAGCCGCATCTTCTGGGCGGACCGTACCGGCTTCTGGCGTTGCCGCCTACGGATGGAAGCGTTGCACGCGACGGATTCCATCGGGTTGACGATTGAATCCAACGCCTGGCTCGAACAGAAGCTGCGCTCCGGCGACGACGCCTGCGCGAACTGGCTCTGGGCGCACGACCGCTGGAAGCACGGCCAGCACCCGTTCAAGAAACTCGGCGAATAAGCCTTACTGCTTGGGGGCGGCGGCCGGCGCGGCCGGGGCTTCGCCTTCGGCTAACTTGCGGCGCTTCTTCTCGGCCTTCTCCGCCTTCTCGGCGTCCTTGGCGTCGCCCTTACCCTTTTCCTTGGCGATTTCTGGTCCGTATTTCTCGGAAAGCTTACGGATGAATTCCATGCGCTGTTCCGGCGTGAGCGCCTGGATGCGCGTGCGTTCGACCTTGGCCTCCTCCGGCGTCAGCGTCTTGAAATGGTGCTCGAGGACGCGGGCGCCCATACTTCCGCGCTCACGCATCTCCTTCATGATCTTATGACGCTCCTCCGGGGTGGCGGTCTCGTACTTAGTAAGGTTGGCCGCAAACTCGCGACGTGATTCAGGCGACATCCGCTCCATCTTCTCGATGGCCGAACGCATGCGGGCGAGGCGCTCGGGCGGTAGCTCGAGAATCTTGCGGATGGTCTGGATCTCCTCGGCGGTCGGCTCGGATTCGGGCGAACGGCCGGAAGCCTGCTGGGCAAAGGATGAAGCGGCCGCCAGGAAGAGAGCCGAAAGAAGGAAGGACTTCTTCATCGGATCAGGAACCGGGGGCGTTGAGCACCTCGACGACGCTGGATTTCTCCACCGCTGGCGAAAGGAGCGAAAGGTCGGCGGAGGCACCGAGCAGGTCGGCGAACTGGGCGGACTCGTCGCGGGCGACGAGGGCGAGCGTCTGGCGGTTGAGCGCTTCCTCGGAAGGAGCGGACAAGGTGAGAACGGCCACGAGGCAGGCCGCAGCGGCGGTGGCCACGGAGCTCCAGCGGATGACGACGCGACGACGGCGGTCGGCACGGACAGCCCCGACAACGCGATCAGCGAAGCCAGGGACAGCGACGGAACGGCCACGGCTGAGCGAGGCGGCGAGTTCCTGGTCGAAGGGATTGTGGTTAGGATTTTCCATAGCTCAGTTCATGAGGTTAAACACCGCAGGTGGCGGCAAGTTGCAGGGTTCAGGCGTTTCCATAGAAGTCTTTCAGGAGCTCACGTAGGCGGCTCCGGGCACGATGGATCCAGGTCTTCACCGAGGAGACCGGGACCCCCATGATTTCGGCGATATCCTCGTAGGGCAGTTCCTGTTGGACGACCAGGAGGATGGCGGTGCGTTGCTCGGGGGGGAGCTGGGCGATCGCCCGCTGGAAGGCTTCGTCGAGCTCGGCCACGCGCCGGGCAGATTGCTGGGTGGTATCGCCAGGCTCGGCGGCGAACTCGAGGGCGGTCGTGGGCTTGCGACCGCGGCGGCGCCACTCGTTCAGCACGAGATTGTGGGCGATATGGATGAGATAGGTGCTCAGTTTTGCCTCCGGGCGCCAGCGGGAAGCCGCACGGTGGAGTCGAATGAAGACCTCCATCGCGAGCTCCTCCGCGGTGGCTTGCGAGCCCACCTCACCACGCAAGTAGCCGACGAGGCGCGCATGGTGGCGAT
>CAINSX010000264.1 GCA_903853185.1 uncultured Opitutia bacterium | reverse complement strand
GGCTTACTTGATCTCGCCGATCGAGAGATTGCGGTACTCGACCTTCATCACGACGCCGGGGTGGATTTGCAGGCCAATCGGGGCGGCCTTGGGGTAACCCGCGTCGACGTAGTTGGAGACCTGCTCGCCATTGAGCCAGACGGTGTAGGTGTCGCCCTTGGCCTGGAAGCGGATCTTATTCCATTCGTTGTTCTTCCAGAGGGTGGCGACCTTCGGAGCCCAGCCGGACTCGGGGTACTTGCCGACATAGAAAGCGCAGGTCATGTCCTTCTTCAGACTGCGGGAGACGCCGATCTGCATCTGGATATCCTTCTTACCTTTCTCGTCCTTGCGCATCATGATGCCGCTGTCGATGTCGCCGCTGAAGCGGACTTCGCACTCGATGACGGCGTCTTGGTAGGACTTCTCAGTGTAGAGCATATTGCCCTTCTTGGCGGCGTTGTTCTCGCCGACGAGCACGCCGTCGACGGCCTTCCAGAACTCGTTGTTCTGGGCGTTCTGCCAGCCGGCGAGGTCCTTGCCGTTGAAGGCGGATTCCATTTTGATTTCCGCGGCGGAGGCCGAGACGATGAGGGCGGCGAGAGCCGCGAGGAGACGGAGGGATTTCATATTAGGGGTAGGGGTAGGGATAGGGGCAGGGGCCGGAGATACAATAAAAGAGCGATGCCGAAAACGGAGTTCCGCCTGCCGAAATCCATTTGCCTCCTGTTGTTCCACCCCCTACCCCTCTCCCTACCCCAACCCCTTCATCACCCCCATGCCCACCCTCCGCCTCCTCGCCCTCCTCGCCGTGTGTTCCCTTTCCCAAGCCGCTGAAGTCAAATACGACTTCGTCCCTAACTTCCTCGGCACGCCTCCCGGTAAGGCCCAGATCGGCAACGGCCACGGCGAGATCGCCGTCGACTCCGCCGGCCTCATCTACGTCAGCGTCCAGGAGAAGGACGCCGGCATCCAGGTCTACGGCAAGGATGGCAAGTTCATCAAGGCCCTCGCCCTGCCGATGTCCCTCCACGGCTTCGTCATCCGCAAGTCCGCTGAAGGCGAGTTCCTTTACGGCGCGGTGCTCGGTGAGCAGCGCTTCCTGAAGGCCAAGCTCGACGGCACGATCGTCATGGAAATCAAGACTGATGCCTTCCCCGAAGCTCAGCGTAAACAGAAGGGTGGCCTCAAACTGACGAACTGCGACGTGTCCGCTAACGGCGACATCTACATCGTCGACGGCTACAATCAGAGCTGGATTTTCCAGTTCGATAAGGCCGGCGCCTTCAAGAAAGTCTTCGGCGGCCCTGGCGCCCCTTACGGCTTCAAGAACACCCACAAGATCTTCGTCGATAACCGCTTCTCGCCGGCCCGCCTGCTCTGCCTCGACCGCGGCAACAACCGCATGCTGTACCTCGACCTCGAGGGCAACAACCTGCAGGTCATCGCCGACAAGGGCCTGCGTAGTCCCTCCTCAGCCTCGTTCCACGGCGACCTGATGTGCGTCGCTGAGATCGCCGGCCGCGTCTCGGTCTGGAGCAAGGAAGGCACGATGGTCGCTTCCCTCGGTGTCAATGACACCAAGGGCCAGACCAATACTCCCCGGGTGCCTCCGGCCGACTGGCGCGAAGGCGTCGTGACCTCGCCCCACGGCATCACCTTCGACAACGACGGCAACATCCTCGAGACCGAGTGGAATACCTTCGGTCGCGTGCTGCGCTGGAATCGCAAGTGATCCGCGCGCTGCGCCAGTGGGTCGCAACCTGGGGAGCCCTCGTGCTCCCCTTGTTCGTCTGCGCCCATAACGGCGAGTTCCTGCTGGCGAAGCTCACGCTCCGCGCCGACGGCGCCTGCGTCCTCCGCGTGACGGTGGACACGGAAGCAAACTTCAACATCCAGGACCGTGCACAGCTGGCCAAGGCCGCCGAGAATCTCTTCTTAGTCTCGGCCGGCAAGGAAACCACCGCGCTTTCGAAGGTCGCGGGCGAGCCGTCCTTCTTCGCCGAGACGAAGCTCGATCCGGCCGCCCCGCTCGGCCACACGGCCGAGGAGATGGCGAAGTCCTACAAGCTCGAGGTCGTCGAATGGACCTGGACGCCGGAGTCGCCGAAGTTCGTGCTGCGCCTACCGGAACTGAGCCCGCACACGGTCGT
>CAINSX010000263.1 GCA_903853185.1 uncultured Opitutia bacterium | reverse complement strand
CGCGCTGGCCCGCGCCTACTACAACAACATCGCGACGTTCTATAACACCCGCCTCGAGCGCGTGCCGGATCGCTATGTCGCCGACATCCTGAAGATGCAGCCGGAGTCCCTTTTCCAGGCCGAAGGGTTCGAACGTCAGGCTCAGAAGATCGCCTTCTGATCAGGCCGTCCAGGCGTCGCGGCCGAGGAGCTGCGAGCAGAGGCGATGCGCCGACCAGAAACCGTCTTCGTGGAAGCCGTAACGCTGCCAGGCGCCGACGAAGTGCGTGCGTGCGCCGCTCCGGGCGTTGAGCGCGGGAATCTCGGCCTGCGCCGCGACGGCCTCGAGCGAGAAGAGCGGGTGCTCGGTCGGGATGGTGCGGATGACCTTCGCCCGGTCGACCTGCTCAGGGTGGTTGATCGTGACCACGAAATCGCCTTTGTCCGTGAGACCCTGCAACGAATTCATCCAGTAGTGCGTCGAGGTCGCGAGGCCGCCGTCCTTAGCCCAGGTGCGGTAGTTCCAAGAGGAGCGCGCCTTCGCGGAGCGAGGGAGCGGTCCCATGTCGGTATGCACGATGGCCACGTTCTGATTATAGGAAAAGGCGCCGAGCAGGCGACGTTCCTCGGCATCGGCATCGGTCAGCAGCTTGAGCGTGGTATCCGCATGCGAGGCCATGATCACGCGATCGAAGCGTTCCTCTCCCTTGGCCGTCGTCACGACGACCTGCTGGCCGTCGCGGCGGATGGCGGTGACGCCTTGACCAAAGCGAAAATCGGCCGGGTGCGCCTTGAGCAGCGCCTCGACGTAAGTCCGTGAGCCGCCTTCGAGCGTCAGCCACTGGTGCTGGGTATCCAGTCCGAGGAAGCCGTGGTTATGGAAGAAGCGCATCAGCGCCGCGGCGGGGAAGCCAAGCATCTCGTCCGCCGGCGTCGACCAGACCGCGGCCGACATGGGGATCAGGTAGAGGTCGAGGAAGTCCTGGCCGAGTCCCTTGCGGGCGCACCAATCGCGTAACGAGGTGGTCTCGGCTTCGGTCGACTGCCACTCGGTCTTGGCGAGCTGGTTGAATTTATTGATCTGCAGCAGCAGCTTCCAGAAGCGTAGGCTGAAGAGGTTGCGCCGCTGCGCGAAGAGATGATTCAGCGAGCTGCCGCACCATTCCAGCCCGGTCGGGTCGTGGCGGACCGCGAAGGACATCGAGGTCTGCTTGGGCTTCACGCCGAGTTCCTTGAAGAGCCGGCAAAGGTGCGGGTACGTCACCTCGTTGAAGACCATGAAGCCCGTGTCCATCGGCAGGGCCCGCCCGGTGCCGGGTTCGGTGACGTCGATGGTGTGGGCGTGGCCGCCGGGGCGGATGTCGTGGTCGAAGACGGTGACGTCGTGATGGGCGCGCAGGAAACGAAGACAGCCGAGGCCGCTCACCCCCGAGCCGACGATGGCAATCCGTTCACGCACGCGGAGCCGAGGCCTCCGCCTTGGTGCGTTCCGCCTCCTCGTAGACCGAAGCCGGCACGCCCTTGAGGCCCCAGATTAATCCCATCCACGACATGACCTTGAGCCCGTAATAGGTCGGATCGAACTCCCACCAGTAGAAGCCCTGCTTCGTCGTAGCCTGGTAGCGGTGGTGGTTGTTATGCCAGCCTTCGCCGAGGGTGATGAGCGTGAGGATGAGCGAATTGCGGGATTCGTCGCCGGTGGTCTGGAAACGCTTGGTACCGAAGACGTGGGCGAGGGAGTTGATGCAGCCTGTTCCGTGGAAGAGCACGACGGTCGAGATGATACCCCACACGAGGAGCTGCGGGCCGTTGGTGTCGTAGCCATGCGCGCCGAGCCAGGCGCCGATGCCGTAGGTCAGGCCGCCGGCGAGCAGCGGGATCAGGACGTCGAAGCGATTCAGGAAGACGAGCTCGGGGTATTTCGCGAGGTCGGAGATTTTCGAGTAGTCGGTCGGGAAATTCCGCTTCGCGGTGATCCAGCCGATATGCGACCACCAGAATCCGTCGACCACCGGGGAGTGCTTGTCGTCCTCTTCGTCGGAATGCTTGTGGTGGTGACGGTGGGTGCAGGCCCACCAGAGGGCGCCGCGTTGGACGGCCAAGGCGGCCCAGACGGCCATCACGAACTGGAAGGCGCGCGAGGTGGAGTAAGTCTTGTGCGAGAAGTAGCGGTGCAGGAAGCCGGTGATCGCGAACATCCGAAAGAAGTACAGGCCGACGGCGGTCCAGACGGCGATGGGGCTGACTCCGACCCAAATCACCGCGAAACAGACCAAGTGGAGGACGATGAAGGGGATGGAACGCAGCCAATCCACCTTCTTGGGGGAGTTTTGGAGGGCCTCGACCCCTTCTGGGATGTGATCCGCATCGAACCAGCGGATCAGGGCACGGAAGAATCCGTCCTCAGGACGCTGGGTAAGGGGGGTGGACATCTGGTTCGCAGTTAGAAGGGGAGGGGGCGTTTCGCAACTGCTTTGACGCTTTTACCCCACCCGCTAGACTGGTCCTGCGTAGACAAATCCGCCCACCCGCGACGCCCTCTATTACAAGATGCCCGATGCCCATGCCGATCAGGATTGGCGGGCCTGGTTCGCTGAAAACGGCGCCAGGCTCCGGCTGATCGCGCGTCAATGGACCCGGTGTGAGGCCGATGCGGACGACGTCCTGCAGGAGGCATTTGTACGCTTTTGGAAACATCAACGTCACCTGCCCGGCAACCCGAACGCCCTCGTGGTGACCTCCCTCCGCCGCTCAGCCCTCGACCTCCTGCGTCGCGGCGACCGGCGTGCGGCTCGCGAGAAGGTCGTCGGCGACGACATGGAGTCGGTGACGTGGTTCGAACCTGAGGCTGATCCGCGGCTCGCGGCCCTCGCCGACTCGCTGAAGCTGTTGCCCGCCGAGCAACGCGAGGTCGTCGTGCTCAAGGTCTGGGGCGACCTCACCTTCGACGAAATCGGCGAACAACTTTCCATTTCCCCGAACACCGCGGCTTCGCGGTGGCGCTATGCCATGGAGGCCCTGCGCAAACACATCACCGCCCGCACCCATGACTGACCCTGACCACGATATCGCCGAGGCCCTGGCCTCGCTCCGCCCGCGCGCGCCTGGCCCCGCCGTGACGGCCCGCCTCGCCCGCGAGCTCGACGTGCCCGCCTCGCGCCGCGGCGTGATCCTCGCGTGGTCCTCCGGCTTCGCCGCCATCGCGGCCGCGCTCGTGGCCGCCTTCGTGTTCCTTGGCGGCGTCTCCGAGCCCGAGGCCCCGCAGTATCAGCTCGTGCATGTCGAGCAGTCCCGCCCGGACGTGCAATTCTTCCGCCCGGTGCAGATGGACGACGGTTCGTTCGCGCGCCCAGTGCGCGTACGCTGGCAGGATACGACCCGCTGGGAGGATGCTCACAGCAACACCCGCCTGATCAACTATCGCCCGAACGACCAGCTCACGCTGCTGCCGCTCGAGACCAATTGAACAAATCCGCCGACCACTGTCGCTCAACTTATACAGGACCCGTCATGAATACCCTCCGCCAGATTCCCCTCCACATGCTCCTGCTCGCTGGCCTCGTCGGCCCGCTGCAGGCCGAAGACAAGAAAGAGCCGACCGCCAAGGTCGTTGCGGCCGATGAGGTCGCATACGCTGGTCTTAACGTCGGCCCGCGCAGCGAAGTGGCCAACGCCACGGTGCCCGCGGGCGTCGGCATCCAGGTCGGCTTCATCGATCCCAAGGGCCCGTCCGTGGGTAAGGTCGAGGAGGGCGACGTGCTGACGCGCCTTGATGACCAGATGCTCTTCAACGCCGAGCAGTTTCGTGCGCTCGTCCGCACGCGTAAGCCGGGCGACAAGGTTAAGCTCACCCTCGTCCGCGGCGTCGAGCCGATGAGGGTTGAATTCGCGCTGGGCGCGCGTCCCGCGGAGAAGGTGTCGGCGCGTTCGGCGGAGAAGGCCGCTTCCGCTGATCGTGCCGGAGCGCGCGCCGCTCGCTCGGGCGTCATCGAGACTCCCAACGGACTCGCGATCGTCCCCGGCGGCGTGATCCCGCCCGAGATCCTTAAGCAGCTGCAGGACATGCAGTCCGGCGTAATCCCGCCGCCCGCCGCTCGCTCGCTCGTGCCTTCCGTCGATGAGCTGCGCGCGCAGTCCGGCACGAGCTCATCCTCCTCGCATTCCTTCTCGTTCAGCTTCGGCAACGGCGCAAAATCTTCCTCCTCTTCGATGGCCTCGGACGGCGAAGGCACGGTCTCGCTCGAGGAGAAGGACGGCAAGAAGCACGCGGTCGTCAAGGATCGCGACGGCAAGACGCTCTTTGACGGCGATGTCACCGATAAGTCTGCGGTCGAGAAATTGCCGGCCGATGTCCGTCGCCGCCTGAAGCTCATCGAGGGCAAGAACTTCACCCTGCCGGGCTTTCCAGGCAACGCGACGCCGGCTCCCGCCGAAGAGCCGAAGAAGAAATACGACCCCAAGCAGGGCGCGTAAGTCTTCTCGCTGCCT
>CAINSX010000262.1 GCA_903853185.1 uncultured Opitutia bacterium | reverse complement strand
GTCCTCGTGCCAGGCGTCGGCGAGATCGTGGGTGGCAGCCAGCGTGAAGAGCGACTGGACCGCCTGGTGGCGGCGATGCAGGCCCACGGATTGGACTTAGCCAGCTATGGCTGGTATATCGACACGCGTCGTTTTGGCTCGGTGCCGCATGCCGGCTTCGGGCTCGGTTTCGAGCGACTGCTGATGTTCGTCACCGGCGAAGGCAATATCCGTGACGTCATCGCGTATCCGCGGACGCCGGGGCACGCCTAAGGGGCGTCAACGCGTACGGGTCAGGTCCAGCAACGCCCGGGCGGTGGCGCAGTTATGTCGCACCATCTGCTGGCTTGGTGTGGCCGGCTTGGCGTCTTTGGACACTGGAGCTGGTGTCGTCGGCGCCGTGAATACAGGGGAGGTCGAGGCGACCATGCCGATCGCGTTGCCAAAGGCGTCCATGATGGGTCCGCCGCTGGAACCGCGGGCATAATCCGCCGTGGTCTGCAAGAACACCGCGCCGTTGCGCTCCGGTTCGTTCATCTTGAAGTAGCGGGTGATGATGCCTTCGGAGATGCAGCCGAAGGTGTTGGCGGGGTGGCTGTAGCAACGGATCGGCGTGCCGGCGGGGGCGTCATCACGCAGCGGAAGGAAGGCCAGGTTCTTGGCGTCGATACGGATGAGGGCGACGTCGTGGGCCTTGTCGGTGGCGAGTACTTCGACGACCGGGAAGAATTGTCCGTCGTAAGTAAGTACGCCCATCGCTTCGCCAGTCGCGCCCGCGGCTACGTGATGATTGGTGGCGATGACGCCATCCGCTGTGATCGCGAAGCCGCTGGCCAATGTATTATGCCATTTCGTGCATTTGTCGCACTTGTACGCAGAACCGATTAGGACGGAGGCTTGGGCGGCGCGTCGGTAGATCTCGGCTCCTTCGAGGGGTGATCCGGCGAACTGTTTGGAGGGAAGCTGAAGAGCGTCCGTGCGCATCCGTTTGCACTGTTCGAGGCGCACGTCGCGTTTGAGTGAACCGTCGCCTTTCTCTGCAAGCGCGGTGGTCGCCAATTCGAGCTTCTGGAAAACCTGGCGGTCATCGACGGCGCTATCGACGTTGGCGCCAGGGATGGACGAGGCGCCAGCGATGAAAGCGGCGAGCAGCGTGGGGAGAAGCATGTGTGGATTGAAGCGAAAGGGCGAAGCGTGACGAGACTATCGGTGCGTATCCGAAGAGAGCATACGCCAGTAAGAAAGTGCCCGCCCCCATAGCGGGGCAGGAGGGTAGGGCTGATCTGAAGGAGTGAATGGGCGGCGCACCCAAGCCCGTCGGGAGGGGGCCGGGAGGCCGGGATGGGGCTCCCAGGGGGGGTAAAAAAGACACCCGACAGACACATCTGATAGTCAAAAATATGTAAAAATAGGATAAACTCACCATAAGTGCATGATAATCAACGTACTCATGGATGTGTGCCTCGTGTGAAAAAATGCAAAAATCGTCTTGAATCAGGCGGCCGGATTCTCCAATCTGGAACTTCCCTTCTCCTGCAGAAGGCTGTTCCTTGGATGTTTCGGTGATCGAGCTAGTTCAGCGCTTCAAAACGCAGAAACTCGAAAAAAGACGTTGACCAATACCTCGACGCCTTCACCGTCCGCCCTCCCTCCCCTAAACAGGAGGCCCCTTTCGGTTCTTTGAGAGTTCATTTTTTTGTGCGACAATACGGCCTATCGTATTAGTCAAACCTTACACCTGGTGAACCCGGCGATAACTGATCGCGGGTTCTACCAAAATTAGAAAACGCGAATATTT
>CAINSX010000261.1 GCA_903853185.1 uncultured Opitutia bacterium | reverse complement strand
CGCTGCTGGGATCCGGACGGGTCCATCGTGCCGCGCCTCAAGCGCGCGAGCGTGAAGCAGGAATGCGAGGACAGCCTCCGCCGCCTGCAGATCGACGTCATCGACATGTACCAGATCCACTGGCCGCAGCCGGACGAGGACATCGAAGAAGGCTGGGCGGCCGTCGCCGAGCTCGTCAAGGAGGGCAAGGTCCGCTATGCCGGCGTCAGCAACTTCAGCGTCGCGCAACTCGAGCGCATCCAGCCCATCCACCGCGTCACCTTCCTGCAGCCGCCCTACAGTATGCTGAACCGCAGCATCGAGGTCGCGCTCCTGCCCTACTGCGAAGCCAACGATATCGGCATCGTCTCCTACAGTCCGATGCAGAAGGGCCTGCTCAGCGGTAAGGTCACGAAGGAATGGGCCGACGCGCTCCCGGCCGACGACCACCGTCGCGCGGACCCTCAGTTCAACGAACCCCTGCTCTCCAAGAACATCGCCCTTGCCAAGGCCCTCGCCGAAATCGCCCACCGCTATGGCCGCAACTCCGCCGAGCTCGCCATCGCCTGGGTGCTGCGTCAGCCGCGCGTGACCGCCGCGATTGTCGGGGCCCGCAAGCCCGGCCAGATCAAGGAGACCGTTTTAGGGGGCAAGTTCGCCATCAAGCCGGACGACCTCGCGAAGATCGAGGAAGCCTTGGCCGTCCGGGGCCGATGACCCGGGGAAGGCGGGGACTTAACCTGCCCTTAAGGTCGCTTCGGGTATGATAGTGGCCTAACCCAAAGTCATGCGCCCCCAGTCCACCGCCCTCCTGCTTGCCACGCTCGGCTTCGCCGCCGCCGCGCACGCGCACATCCCGCCGATCGACAATCAGTATCGCACGCCGTCCGAGGCGCCCGCGATCGTCCAGCCGACCGCGCGCTACTTCCTGACCAGCACGTATCTCGCCGCCGCGACCGGCAGCGCGCCGCTCATCGCCACGCCGTTCCAGACGTTCACCAAGAACGTGAATGTCCGCTGGGACGACACTTACCTCTACGTCGAGGCGAAGGGCCTGCCTGACCACCCGATGATGATCGGCATCAAATCTTGGCAGCAGCAGGTGCCGATCCCGCAGACCTATGCCGGCGCCACCGCCTGGCGCATCCCGCTCAAGCCCGTGCCCGCGAAGGAACCGATGTCCGCAAAGACGCACTTCATGCGCGGCGCCATCGCTCTCGCCGCCAACGGCGTACCGATCTTCAACGCGCTCAACAACCGCGGCGACGACGCCAAGGCCTTCGGGGAGCTCGATGACTTCGGTGGCCACTGCGGTAAGGCTGATGACTATCACTACCACGACGCGCCGGTCTTCCTCGAGAAAGAGCTCGGCAAGGGCAAGCCCATCGCCGTCGCCCTCGATGGCTACGCGATCTACGGCTACAACGAGCCCGACGGCTCCGTGGTCGGAAAGCTCGACGCTTTCGGCGGCCACGAAACCAAGCCGCTCGGCTATCATTACCACGCGCAGAAGAAGTATCCGTACATCAACGGCGGCTTCCACGGCGAAGTGACGGAAGTCGACGGACAGGTCGACCCGCAGCCCTCCGCCAGCCACGTCCGCCGGACCGGCTCCAGCTATACGCAGAGCCCGCTCCGCGGCGCGCTGATCAAAGGCTTCAGTGTCGATGGCAATAAATACGCCCTCAACTACACGCTCAACGGCAAGGCCCTCAGCGTGAAGTACACGCTTAACGCGGATAAGACCTGGACCTTCGTCTACTCTAACCCGGATGGCTCTACGGCGACCGAAAGTTATACACCGGGTGAACGCGGGCCTGGCGGCGGCAAAGGCAAAGCCGGCGAAAAGGGCAAGGGCGGCGAGAAAGGCAAAGGCAAGGGCGGCGAAAAGGGCAAACGACCGCCGGAAGAAGGCGGCGACCCCAAGCCGAAGGGCGAAGAGGTCGAAGCCGTAATCGACGAGACCGCTGGCGACCAAGCCGCGCCTCCGTCCGGCGAGAAGGGCAAGAAAGGCAAAGGCGGCAAGAAGGGCGACAAGCCCGGCATGGTAAAGCCCTCAATGGATGACACCATCAAGCTCAACGTCTACGCCGACAACTGGTTTATCCTTTATATCAACGGCAAGCTCCGCGTCGTCGACCCGATCGACTACATGCCGCACAACGTCGTCTCCGTCGATATCCTGCCGGAGTACCCGATGACGATTGCCGTGATGGGCCGCGATAACGCCGACCCGAAGACCGGCCTGGAATACGGCGACCACATCGGCGACGCCGGCCTGATCCTGAAGTTCTCTGACGGCACCGTCACCAACGCCAAGTGGAAGGCGAAGAACTTCTTCAAAGGCCCACTCAACGGCGACGTGAAGAATCCGAAGGTCGAACACACGCCCGTCCCGGCGAACTGGTTCGCAATCGACTTCGACGACAGCAAGTGGGCCAACGCGACGGAGTTCACCGAAGAACGCGTGAATCCGAAGGAGTCGTTCACCAAGGCCAAGGAAAGCTTCGCCGGCGCGAAGTTCATCTGGTCCGAGGATCTCGACCTCGATAATACCGTCATCTTCCGGACCAAGGTCG
>CAINSX010000260.1 GCA_903853185.1 uncultured Opitutia bacterium | reverse complement strand
GTTCCGTAGGTTCGACGAGGTCGAGGCCGTGATGGCGGACGCGGCGCTGTTCTTCGGGCGTGGGCTTGGCTGAACCGATATCCATGCCGCGATAGACGCAGACGGAGTCGCAGGAGATAGTCTCCGCATCGTGCTGTTCGGCCCAGCGCAGCGCGGTCTCCGTCTTGCCGACGGCGGTCGGCCCCGTCAGCACATGGATCGCTGGCACGGACTGGGTCATCCGGCGCGCTTAGCCCAATCGAGGCAATACGACAGCAGGATCAGGGCGGCAGGCGAAGTGAGTACCATGCTATCGATTAGGTCGAGCGCTCCACCGATACCAGGAATCGTCGCTCCGGAATCCTTGGCGCCAGCGAGCCGCTTGAAGACGGATTCGATCAGGTCGGAGGGGATGCTGAGCACGGCGATCGGCAAGGCCATGACGGCCGCCTTCCATGGCACCATGAAGGCGATGCCGAAGGTGTCGCGCAGGATCCAGGCGAAGAGCGCGGAGGCTCCGGCGGAAGCGGCGAGTCCGCCCACGCAGCCTTCCCAGCTCTTGGCCGGGCTGATGGTCGGGGCGATCTTATGTTTGCCGAACGGCACGCCGATGAGAAGTCCGCCGACGTCGGTGAACTTCGTCGCGACGAAGACCCAGACGACGTAGTAGAGGCCGACGGACTTGGCGGTAAGCAGGTGGCCGTCCTTCATGCGCGCGATGGCGATGAGCGAAGCCAGCATGAAGGGCAGGTAGGCGAAGCCGTACAGGGTCGGGAAGCGGCGCAGCAGGGTCGGGACTTCGCCCGGATGGCGCAGGAGCGAAAGCAGGTGCAGGCCGACGAGCAAGGCTCCGCCGGTCAGGAGGGTGTTTGCGCGGGCTTCTTCGGCGACGAGGAAGAAAAGTCCAAAGTGTAGGGCGAAGCCGGCGACGATGCCGGAGACATTGGGACGGCCGACGCCGGGGATGGCGCGGACGAGCTGGTAGAATTCATACTGCGCGGCGCAGATGATCAGCGCGAGCAGGCCGAAGGACGCCTGTTCTGCGACGGAGAAGAAGCCGCCGACCCAGATGACGAGCCCGACGATGACCCAGAGGCCGATGGTGCTGAGGGCGCGGTCTTTCATGCTTGGGCGGAGGTTTGGATCTGTTCGCGGGTCTGGCCGAAGCGACGTTCGCGCTTCGCGTACTCGGCGAGCGCGAGCTGGAGCTGGGCTTTATCGAAGTCAGGCCAGAAGACCGAGGCGAAGACGATCTCGGCGTAGGCGGACTGCAGGAGCAGGAAGTTGCTGAGGCGGAATTCACCGGATGTGCGGATGATCAGGTCGGGGTCAGGCATCCCGGCGGTCTGCAGGCGGGTCTCGACCACCGACCAGTCGACTTCGTCCGGCTTAAGCTTACCGGCGGCGACGTCGGCGGCAACGGATTGCGCAGCAGCGACGATCTCCTGGCGAGCGCCGTAGTTGAGGGCGACGACCAGGGTGAAGGCCGTGTTGTCTTTGCTGGACTTGATCACGTCCTCGAGCGGCACGCGGACGAATTCAGGGAGGGCGCTGATGTCGCCGATCACGCGGAGGCGGACGTTGCGTTTCTCGAGGCGCGCGAGGTGCGCGCGGAGGATCCACTCGCCGAGTTTGAAGAGGCCGCTGACTTCCTCGAGCGGACGTTTCCAGTTCTCGGCCGAGAAGGCGAAGACCGTGAGCGTGCCGATGCCGCCGTCGATGCAGGCGTCGATGATCTCGATGAGCCTTTCGGCTCCGCGGCGATGCCCTTCGAGCCGAGGGAGTCCTTTGGCGGTGGCCCATCGTCCGTTGCCATCCATGATGATACCGATGTGACGCGGTGGCACGGGATTAACGGAGGGGATGGGCGCTGGGGGGGACACTTGGCCGGAGAATGTTCTACCCGACTCGGCCGTGGCAACCGCGAATCAACGTTCATCAGCCGCAACCAGGACGCCGGGGAAGCCAGCCTTGCGGGCCAGTTCACAGACATCGAGGAAGCTCTGCATGGTGAGCGAAGCGTCGGCCTTGATCAGGATGGGACGAGAGGCGCCGCCCTTGGCGGCGACACGACGGAGTTCTTGTTCGAGGCCCTCGCGGGTGACCACGCGACCGGCGACGATGAAGACGCTGGTGCCGCGGGCGGAGACGAGGGTCACCGTCAGGGAAGTTCGTGCCATATCGCCGGCAGCGAGTTTCGGCGTCTTCATCGTGGGCGAGACGGCCCCCGGGCGCTCATCGAAGCCGACGTACATGCCCGGAGCGAAGATGAATTCGGCAGAAAGGACGTAGGTCAGCGCCGCGCAGACGAGGGCGAGGGCCAACGGCACGAAATCCAGGCCTTGTTCGGCCGGCCGGACTTTTTCCAGGACTCCGAGGGGCGTCCTCATCTCAGCTCTGGCGAGGTTTCTCCTCGGGTAGCTCGTGGCGCACGAAGGTGATGATCGAGTGGGCCGCGATCTCCATCTCGGTGACGATCGAGCGGACGCGTCCGACGAGGAAGTGGTGGGCCATTGCGCAGGCAGCGGCGATTACCATGGCGAAACCTGCGGTGGCGAGGGCAGCCTGGACTTCGGTCAGCAGTCCATTGGCTGAAGCATAGACGCTGCCATCCCGGAGCGCGGAAGCTAAGTTGAAGCCAGAGAAAATCGCGCCGGCGAGGCCGAGTAAGGGGGCGACGCGGCCGATGGAGGCGATGGTGCCGAGGCGACGTTCGAGCACCGGTAGCTCGAGTAAGGCGGCTTCGGTCGCAGCGGCGCGCATGGCTTCTTCGCCGCTGGCTGAGCGGAGCAAGGCGGCTTTCACGACGCGGGGCACAGGGCCAGGCGACTCTTCACAGGCAGCGAGGGCTTCGAGGGGGCGGCCGGCGCGCAGGTTGTTACGGACTCCTTCGATGAAGTCAGAGGAGAGCACGAGGCCGCGGTGCAGGAACATCGCCCGTTCGACGACGAAGACCAGGGCGAGGAAGGCGAGCAGCAGGAGGAGCCAGACGAAGGGGCCGGCGTCAAAAGGGAAGGAGAAGCGGCTGCTCATTGGGGCTTAGGAGGATTGGACGACGAATTGCGGAGGGTCGCAAGTTTGCTTTCGGCGGTGGACTGGCCTGGTAGGCGTGACTGGGCGGAGGGTTGCCCTTGGTTTACGTTCACGATGATCTTGTAGGCGGCGATGGCTTCGGCCCGGTCGCCGTCCAGTTCACAGGTCTCGGCCATAAGGAGGATCGAGCGGGCGAGCCATAGCCGGCCTTCGGAGGAGAGCTTTCCGGCGGTGTCCGCTGCGGCGCGAGCGGTCGCTTCACGCAAGGTGCCCAGGGCGCGGAGCAGAATCTTGCGGGCTTCGCCGCGCGTCGCGGTCGCTTCGATGCCGGTCTCCGTCCGGGAGCGTTCGACCAGCGTGAGCGCCCACTTGTACCAGGCTTCGATTTTGGTGTCGTCGGAATCCTTGGCCCAAGCTTCGGCGATGCGCTCGTAGGCGGCGGCCGCGCGGGAGACCCGTTGGCGGTCAAGCTGTCCGGTTCGATCGCGCCACTGCTGGGCCATTCCGAAGAGGGAGTCCGCACGGGCCATCTCGGCCTGTGGGCGGGAGGGGTCGGTGGGTTTGTCGCGGATCAGTCCTTCGAGTACGAGGAGAGACTTGTCGAACTGCGTGAGCGTGCGAAGGATCTCGGCGCGACGCAGCGTGACGCGGAAAATCAAGGAGTGTTTCGGATAAGTCTCGGTGAAGCGTTCGAGGAGTAAGACGGCGTGCGTAAGTTTATCCTCGCCGCCAGTGGGCGCCTGAAGTGCCGATTGTTCGGCGGCTTCGTAGAGACCGAGCGCGGCGAAGTCGGTGAGGCCGGCTTCGCCCTTGAATTCCTCGGCGAGGGATTCGAAGCGCGACTGGGCTTCGGCATTGCGACCGACGGAGGCCAGGTGACGTCCTTCGACGAGGTAAGAGGCGGCGGCGGCGGGCACTTTGCCGAACTGCCGGCGAAGCGCGACGAGTTCGTCGAGGCCCTTGGCCGCCCCGGCGTTAAGTGAGGTGCGGGCTTTGAGGAGCGCGGCGTGCCCACGGAGTTCCGGCACGGCCTTGGTCAGTTCGTCGGGTGAGGCACCCGAGGGGACGCTGGAAAGTTTGCGGTCAATGGCGTCGGCAAGTCGGCTCGCTTCAGTTGGATTGTTATTGGCGATGGCCAAGAGGGCACGTTGCCAGGTGAAGCGCAGGTCGAAGTCGATGCGGGCCCCTTGGGTGAGCGGAGCGAAGCGGGCCAGCAGGCGTTCGGCGTCGGCCGGTCGATGGGACATGCGCATATCCTCGATGAGGCTCCAGATCGCCGACCAGATGGGTTCCTTCGTGCGGGTGCGGTTGGAACGGGCGGCGTCCTCGATCGCTTCAGCCGTACGGTTCCAGGCGCTAATGTCATCGCTCGTCTCGAGCAGGCATAGGATGCGCTGGTGGAAGGCATCTTCGGAGATCTTCGTGTCGGCCGCGTCCTTCTGCAGGCCGGCGTAGGCTTTTTCAGCGAGGACGAAATCCTTGGCGAGGAAGAGGCAGTCGGCGGCGGCGATGCGAAGTTGGGCACGTTCGGGTTCGACGCTGCTTTCGGCCAGCGTCGTCAGATGCGTGGCGGCCAGACGGTAGGAGCCATCGCCCCAGGCCGCGATGGCAAGGGTGCGCGTGGCTTCACGGACCAAGGGGCTGGCTGGCACGTCCTTGAGCAGGTCTTCGGCTGCTTGTCGGGCCTTCTCGCGGCTACCGGCGAAGAGCATTAGTTGGGCGCGGGCGAGGTGGATGGAGTCCAGTACCTTGAGGTCGCGCGGGCAGTAGTAGGAGAGTTGTCCGGCATTACGGCGGAGTAGGAAGTCGTTCACTTCGTTGGCGATGGCCTTCGTGTCGACGGGTTTGGAGAGGTCCGACTCGGCACGCGGATCGGCGGCCGCGACCAACGCGCGCAGGGCCGTGAGGCGGATTGCGACGTTGGCAGGATTGCGGGCCGCTTCCTTCAGGCGATCGCGTCCTTCGGAGGTGTCGGCGCCGAGGATGAGGCCGGCGAGGAGGTCGGCTTCGGCTTGGCGGGCTGCTGGCAGGGCTCCGGCAGCGGCGAGGGCCTGTGCGGCGCCTTTGACGTCCTTGAGGTGGGCGAGCGCGAGCGCGAGGTTACGGGCGTAGTCGAAGGCGAGCGGGGTTCCTTTGGCATCGGAAGCGAGGTCGCGCAGCGCCGAGACCGTGCGCTGTTCCACTTTGCCGGCGACGATCATCGCGCGGTAGCCGAGGACTTCGATGCGTTGACGCTGTTCTTCGGAGACGGAGGAACGTGCGATGGCTTCCTGCGCGAGGTTGATGTTGAGGTTGTCGCTCTCCACGCCGGCGACCATCCAGCGTAGGGCGTGGCCCCAAGCAATCTCGTGCGCCGGGAGGGCGGTGATGTTGAGCTCGGCCGAAAAGGCACGGGCGCCGTCGGTATCGTTTTCCAGTAGGGCGATGAGTCCTTCGCGGAGCGATTTGCGCGCTGACTTCGGCAGGAACTTCACCGTCGCCTTAGCTTCGGTCGTACGCGTGCGTTCAATGTAAGCGGCGGATAGGCCGAGGCCCGCCAGCTCGCGGTCTTTGTCGCTGAGCTTAGGGTCGGCGAGCAGCTGGGCGTAGAAGCTGGAGGCCGTCGAGGATAGGCCCGCGGCCAAGGCTTGGTCGGCCAATCCCAGCACGGCCCTGCGGTCGGGTTGGTCTCCCGGGCTGATGGGAGCGTTGGCTGTGATCAGGTTCGGCGGAAGGTCCTGCGACACGACCCGATCCGGCAGCAAGGCGCCGAGGGCGAGGAGGGTGGCCAGGGTGAACCGCAGCATCGCCCCGACTATGGTCCGGGCGGGCCGTCGGGCAAGAGGCGAGTGCCGGCTCAGGCCTTGTCGAGGCCGAAGGCCGTGTGCACGGCGCGGACGGCGGCGTCAGCCTTGGCGGGATCCAGCGCGACGGAGATCTTAATCTCGGAGGTCGTGATGAGCTCGCTGTTGATGCCGACGGAGGCGAGGGCCTTGAAGAGGGTGCCGGCGACGCCGGGGTGGGAGATCATGCCGACGCCCACGATGGAGAGCTTGGAGATCTCGCCGGCGGAGCGGACGGAGCCGGAGCCGAGCTTCTTAAGGGTCTGGCCGACGACGGCTTCGACGCGGGAGAATTCAGCGGTGGTCACCGAGAAGGTCAGGTTGGCTTTGCCGTCCTTGCCCAGGTTCTTGATGATCATGTCGACGCTGAGGCCGGCTTCGCCGAGGTCGTCGAAGAGAGCGGACAGGGCCTGAGGGCTGTCAGGGAGGTCGTTCACCGTGACGCGGGTCTGCAGGCGGTCGAGGGCGACGCCGGCGATGGCCGCGTCTTCAAGGGTCTTGTCGATGGCTTTCACGATGGTACCGGGTTGGTCGTTAAAGGAGGAACGGACCTCGAAGGGCACGTTATATTTCTGGGCGAACTCTACCGAGCGGGACTGCATGACCTTCGAGCCGCTGGAGGCGAGTTCGAGCATCTCCTCGTAGGAGATTTCCAGCAGTTTGCTCGCGTTGAGCACGATGCGGGGGTCAGCAGTGTAGACGCCGTCGACGTCGGTGTAGATCTGGCAGAGGTCGGCCTTGATGGAGGCGGCGACCGCGATGGCAGTGAGGTCCGAGCCGCCGCGGCCGAGGGTGGTGACTTCGCCTGCGTCCGTGCAGCCTTGGAAACCGGCGACCACGACGACCTTGCCTTCGTCGAGGCGGGCGAGCAGGTCGCCTCCGGTGATACGGGTGATACGAGCGCGGGTATGGATGTCGTCGGTGAAGATACCAGCCTGGGCGCCCGTGCGGGAAACGGCCGGGACACCGATGGCGTGGAGGGCCATGACCGTGAGGGCGATGGTTTCCTGCTCGCCGACGGCCATCAGGACGTCCATCTCGCGTTCGTCGGGAAGCTTCGAGAGGGCCTTGGCGCGGGCGATGAGGTCGTTGGTCACGCCGCTTCGGGCCGAGACGACCACGACGATACGGTTACCCTTGGACCACTGTTCCTTGATCTTGGCCGCGACGTTCTGGATGCGGTCGACAGTGCCGACGGAAGTGCCGCCGTATTTCTGGACGATGAGGGCCACCGGGAGATCAGGATTCGGGAGAGAAGATGCGGAGCACGACCGGCTCCTCGAGCACCGTCTTGAGGCGGCGCAATTCTGTCAAGACCGCGGACATCTTGCGTTCGCTGACCGGGTAGGTCGAAAGCGTGACCGTGCCGCGACCCTGGTTGGGGTGCTCGTACTGGATGACGCGGGCGATGGACACCTTGTGCTTCGAGAAGATGCGGTAGATGCCTTCGGAGACGCCGGCCTTATCGAGCAACGAGAGGCGCAAGTAGAACGGCGAAACAATCTCGTCGATCGAGGCCATGCGCAGGGCGCGGCCGGCCTTCTCGCGGGCGGCGAGGCCTTCGGGCGAAAGTGCCTGCGGAATTGCGCCGGTCAGGGCGGCAATGGCGTCGACGATGTCGCCGATGACCGCGGAAGCGGTGGCGTCGCCCCCGGCGCCGCGGCCGGTGAGCGTGGTGGCGCCGACGACGTCGCCGCGGAGGGTGATGCCGTTATTGACGCCGGAGACGCGCGCGAGGATGTCGCGGTTAGGGACGAGGGAGGGGTAGACGCCGACGGTCATCCAGTTGGCCTTGAAGTCGCGGCGGATGACGGCGAGGTGCTTGAGCGCGAAACCGAAGCGGCGGGCGAAATCGATGTCGGCTGGGCCGATCTTACGGATGCCCTCGACGAGCGTGCGGGCAGAAGGCGCCCACTTGCCGTGCGCGAGCCAGGCGAGGATCGAGGCCTTGTGGAAGGCGTCGATGCCGTCGACGTCGAGCGTCGGGTCGGCTTCGGCATAGCCGAGTTCTTGGGCTTCTTTGAGGGCGTCGGCGAACGAGAGTCCGTCCTCGCCCATGCGGGTGAGGATGTGGTTACAGGTGCCGTTGAGGATGCCGACGATCAGTTCGAAGCGGTTGGCGACGAGGCCTTCACGGATGGCCTTGATGATCGGGATGCCGCCAGCGACGCTGGCTTCGAAGAGGAACTGGCCGCCATGCTGGCGGACGGCCTGCATGATCTCGGGGCCATGCTCGCAGAGCAGGGCCTTGTTGGCGGAGACGACGACCTTGCCGAGGCGCAGTGCACGGAGGGTGAGTTCGCGGGCCTTAGTAGTGCCACCGATGAGTTCGCAGACGACATGGACCTTCGGGTCGTCGATGATCTCGTTCGGATTATTGGTCAGCTTCGAAGCCGGAATCTTGACCGCGCGCTTCTTCTTCAGGTTGCGGACGGAGGCCTTGCGGAGGTCAAGCTTCACGCTGAGGCGCGATTCGAGGTCGGCCTGCTTTTCATGCAGGTGCTTCCAGACGCCTTGGCCGACGGTGCCGAAGCCGAGGATACCGATGCCGATGGTGCGAGGGGCGGTCATTGCAAAAAGATCAGGCTTTCTTGACGAAGCGGTTCTCGGTGCCAGAAAGCAGGCGACCGATGTTGGAACGGTGCGTCCAGACGTTGAAGGCGGCGATCGCACCGGCGAACCAGAACTCGGCCGGGCTGAAGGTTAGCTTCGTGAAGAGCGGTAGCACCCAGCAGGAGACAGGCAGCGAGACGCCTAGGCCAATCGAAGCCAGAGAAACGTAACGGGAGGCTAGGAAGACGAGGCCCCAGATCGCGGCGCCGATGAGAATCGGGACCGGCAGCAGCACGAGCAGGCCGCCGATGGTGGAGGCCACGCCTTTGCCGCCCTTGAAGTTCAGGAAACAGGAGAAGCAGTGGCCGAGAAGCGTGCCGACGAAGCCGGCGACGCAGACCACAAAGAAGAGGTCTTTGATTGCGGTCTGGTTCGGGTCGATGCGGAGAAGGAGGTGCGGCAGGCCGGCGCCGATAAAACCTTTGAGGGCGTCGAGGGCGAAGACGAGGTTGCCCGGTCCTTTGCCGAGGACGCGCTTAACGTTCGTGGCGCCGGGATTGCCGGAGCCTTCCTTCAGGATGTCGACGCCATGCTTCTTCGCCACGAGCACGGCGAAGTTGACGGAACCGATGAGGTAGCCGAGCAGGGCGAAGATTCCGATGGCCGCGAACATCGCTTACGCTTCGATCAGCTTGGCGCTGACGATCGCAGGATTACGCAGGATCTCGGCGATGGCGGCGGCGCCAGGAGCCGTGTCGAGCTGGTAGACGGCGAGGGCGTTGGAGCCTCCGCTGCGGCTGAGGGCCATGTTGGCGATGTTCACATTTTCCTTGGCGAGCAAGCTGCCGAGGGCACCGATGATGCCAGGCTGATCCTGGTTCTCGATGAGGAGGAGCTTACCTTCGGGGATAAACTCGAGGGTGCGGCCGTTGATCGAGACGATGCGAGGGGACTGGGCCTTACCGATGACGGTGCCGGCGACGGAGACGGACTTGCCACCCGCGAGGACGGCCTCGACGAGGATGAGTTCCTTATAATCGGCTTCGGCGGAAGAGCGGACGGTCTGGACTTCGACGCCGAGGGCCTTGAGCTTACCGGGAGCGTTCACGTCGGTGACGCCTTCGACGATACCGCGCAGGTAGCCGCGCTGGATGGCGCGGGCGATGGCGTTGGCGCCCTGGTCGGAACCGGTGCCGAAGGTGGTCAGGCGGAGGGATTCGATGCGGCCGGGAGCGGCGAGCTGGCGGGCGATGGCGCCAAGTTTCTGCGCGAGGGAGAGGAACGGCTTGATCGCGGCGAGCGTCTGGGAATCGACAGAAGGCAAGTTGACCGCGTTGGCGGGCGAGCCGCCACCGAGGACGGTGATCGCGGCTTCAGCGACTTCGACGCCGACGTTCTCCTGGGCTTCAGCGGTGGAGGCGCCGAGGTGAGGGGAGAGGTGGGCCTTTGGAAGGGAGCGAAGCGGGTGATCCTTGGCGAGGGGCTCTTCGACGAACACGTCGAAACCGCAGCCGCCGCACTTGCCAGATTTCAGGGCTTCGGCGAGGGCGGTCTCGTCGACGATGCCGCCGCGAGCGCAGTTCACGATCTTTACGCCCTTCTTCATCTTGGCGAAAGCGGCTTCATCAACCATGCCTTCGGTCGCGCCCTGCTTACCCTTCTCGATGAGGGGCATGTGGACGGTGATGTAGTCGGAAAGGGCGAAGACTTCATCGAGGGTCGCGATGGACACGCCGAGAGCTTTGGCGCGGGCTTCGGTGAGGTAAGGATCGTAGGCGAGGACCTTCATGCCGAACGCGAGGGCGCGCTTGGAGACTTCGGCGCCGATGCGGCCGAGGCCGAGCACGCCGAGGGTCTTGCCGAAGAGTTCAGAGCCCGAGAGGGTCTTGCGGTCCCACTTGCCTTCGCGCATGGACTGGACGGCTTCCGGCACCGGACGGGCGAGGGAGAGAAGGTGGGTGAAGGTGAGCTCGGCGGTCGCAACGGTGTTGCCCGAGGGGGTGTTCATCACGATGACGCCACGTTCGGTGGCGGCTTCGACGTCGATGTTATCGACGCCCACGCCGGCACGGCCGACGCAGACGAGGCGATGGGCGGCGGCGAGGACTTCGCGGGTGATCTGGGTTTCGGAGCGGACCAGGATGGCGTCCACGTCCGCGACGAGGAGGAGGACCTGCTCTGGGGTGGAACCGTAGGCTTCGACGACCTCATAGCCCGGCTGGGCTTTGAGGAGGGCGACTCCGGTGGGCGAGATCTTGTCGGCGACGAGTACCTTAGGCATGGCGATAGCGTGTAAAAGTTTGCGTGAGTCATAAATGCCCGCCCATGGCAAAGGCAAGCACCTACCCCCGTCTGGCTGTCATAGCGGGCTTAGAGCCGGCGATGGGCATAATCCGCCAATTCGTAACAATCCGGGCTCATTTCTTCCAGAAAAAGGCAGGGATCCAGCGGGAGGTAGCCTTCGCCTGAGACCGCGAAGCGGGTGGCGAAAAGGAACAGCATGTTCTCAGCCCGGGTGCAGGCGACGTAGAACAAGCGGCGCTCTTCCTCGACGTCGCCCTCGTCGATGGCGCGGGTCAGGGGGAGGAGGCCGTCGGCGCAGCCTAGGAGGAAGACGATCGGGAACTCGAGGCCCTTGGATTGGTGGATGGTGGTGAGTCGGAGCATGTCCTCCTCGGGCTCGGCTTTCTTGTCCGAGGATTCGCCGTTAAGTAGGGCGACCTGAGCGACGAGATCGCCGACGTCGTCGAACTTTGAGGCGAAGCCGATGAGGCCTTGGAGATCCTGTTCGCGATCCTTCCAGTCGGGGAAGATCGTCTTGATGAAGCCGCCGTACCAGCCCTCGATGCAGACGCGGACCGTCTCGGCGGGCGTACGG
>CAINSX010000259.1 GCA_903853185.1 uncultured Opitutia bacterium | reverse complement strand
TCGGCAACTGGGGCGTCGAAAGCGGCGGTTCCTGGGGTCGGGCCTTCGAACACATCGGCCACACGGCGATGGGCTTCCTCAAGATGCTCGTCGGCCGGGCCAAGGTGAATTGGGGTGACTTCACCCTCCAACTGCAGACTGCCGGCGTGGACGCGCTGCCGATTGTCGCCCTGCTCGGCTTCCTGACCGGCCTCATCATGGCCTACGTCGGACTCATCCAGCTCCGCCAAGTCGGCGCCACGGTCTACGTCGCCAACCTCGTCTCGCTGGCAATGACCCGAGAGATGGGTGCCCTGATGACCGGCGTAATCGCGTGCGGGCGCACCTCGACGGCCTACGCCTCGCAGCTCGGCAGCATGAACGTCAGCCAAGAGACCGACGCGCTCCGCGCCCTTGGTATCAATCCGATCGAGTACCTCGCCCTACCTCGCATCCTCGCCGTCACCCTGATGGTCCCGCTCCTCGGCGTCTTCGCCACCTTTATCGGGGTCTTTGGCGGCATGATTGTCGCCTGCGCCGGCGACCTCAGCATCGAGCAGTACCTGACGCAGGCCGTCCGCGCCATCACCTTCAAAAGCTTCCTGGTCGGCTTCATCAAGTCGGTAGCTTTCGGCTTCATCGCCGCCTGGGCCGGCTGTTACCGCGGCTCCGTCGCCAAGCGCTCGGCCCTCGGGGTCGGCGAAGCCGCCACCTCCGCCGCCGTGCTCGGCATCACCTTCATCGTGATCTTCGATGCGATCTTCGCGGTGATCTTTAACCTCTTCGACCTGTGAGCGACGCGTCCGATATCCTCACCTGCACCGATCTAGCCATCGGCCACGGCAAGACCGTCATCATGGACCGGCTTAACCTGTCGTTGGCCCCTGGAAAGATCCTCGCGATTGTCGGCCCCAGCGGTTGCGGCAAAAGCACACTCATGCGCGCCCTCGGCGGATTAGACGAACCGCTCGGAGGTAAGACTACCCTCATGGGCGTCGACCTCGCCAAAGCGGAGGGCCAGCAGCGACAGGATATCCTTCGTCAGTCCGGTTTCCTTTTCCAAGGCGCAGCACTGTTCTCTTCGCTCACCCTTCGTGAGAACATCGAGATGCCGATGCGCGAGTTCCTCAAGGCGCCCCGCCAGGAGATCCGTCAACTGGCCGAATACAAGTTGGCCCTCGTCGGACTCGCCGACGCCATGGAGAAGCTGCCCTCGGAAATCAGTGGCGGCATGGCCAAGCGCGCCGGTATCGCCCGCGCCATGGCCCTCGACCCGGCCGTCATCTTCCTCGACGAACCCAGCGCCGGACTCGATCCGGTGAGCTCAGGACGCCTTGACGAGCTGATCCTGCGCCTACGCGAAGCCTACGGGACGACCATCGTCCTGGTCAGCCACGAGATTCCCAGCATCCTGCGGACCGCCGACTTCTGCGTTTACCTCGACCCCGACACTGGCACGATGGGCGCCTACGGACCTCCGAAGACCTTCCTTCAGGCTGGCAATTCGCCGAAGGTGCACGCCTTCTTCAGCCAAGCACGTTTCGACTGACCATGCGCAGATCCGCCAACATGACACTCATCGGGGCCTTCGTGGTCGGAGGGATCCTGCTCATCCTCGCCGCGGTCATCCTGCTGGGCGCAGGTTCGTTCACGGGAGCCAAACCCGCCGCGATCGCCTACTTCGAAGATTCGGTGAGCGGCCTCGACATCGGCGCC
>CAINSX010000258.1 GCA_903853185.1 uncultured Opitutia bacterium | reverse complement strand
CGAGGCCACCGGGGCGGCGATGCGAGAGTTCCTGCGAGAAGTGCAGCGTGGAGGGTAGCTTCTTCGCGTAACGCTTCTGGTTCGAGAGGAACGCCGCGATGGCGCCAATCTCAGACTGGCCGTCGAGCGTGAGGCTGATCGTCGCTTCGCCCGGGACGTCGCCCTCGCGCGGCTGGTAGAATGCGCGGACGAGCGCCTTCGAACCCTTGAGGACCACGCGGGCGTTGAAGTCGTCCTTCGCGGTCAGGCGATAGGCGGCTTCGTGTGGCTTGAGGTGGTCGGCGACGGCCTTCCAGAGGGCGGGTCTCATGCCCCGTACTCTTACTGAAGTTATGCCAGAGGCAAGCGGGTCGCTCGTCATAGTCGGACGAGTTATTGACAGGCACGAAAAAGGGCGTGCCGGTCGGCACGCCCTTTGCGGGAAGCAATCCGAGGATTACTTCTTTTTCTTCTTGGCCGCTGCCGGCACGTCCTTGGCGGGCTCGCCGAGCGGGTGCTGCTTGAGCACTTCCTCGACGGTGTAAGGCGCGTTGTTCTTATCCTTGATTTCGGCGCGGACCTTCTTGACCTGAGCGGCCTTGACGACCGGCAGGTTGTTGCCGAAGGACTGGCGGACGTAGGTGAGCACGGCGGCGACTTCGTCGTCGTTCATCAGCTGGCCCAGGCCGGTCATCGCGGGCTGGCCGGTGGCGATGTCGCCGTAGGTCTTGCCGTCGATCGTCTGCGTGCCGTAGAGGCCGTTGAGGACGATCTTGATGCTGCGGTCAGCGTCGCCGTCGAGCCAGCCGTTGGCAGGGTAGCCCGGGGTGCGGCCGAGGGGCGGGTAGGCGCCACGGACAGGCTTACCGGCTTCCTTGGGCATCTCGGCGCCACGGCCGTCAGCCTGGTGACAGGTCACGCAATGGGCTTCGCGGAAGTAGACTTCCTTGCCCTTGTCGTAGAGCTTCTTGTCGTCCTTGGACAGGTTCCGGTCGGTCGGGCCGTAGGAGGTATCCTTGGGGTCGGCGAAGTCCTTGAGGTTCACCTTGCCATTGCCTTCCGGCAGGGAGGCGAGCTGCTTCATCGTCTCGCGGAGACAGTAGGAGAGCGTCGCATCCTTCGCGCCCTTGAGGCTGGAGGCGGCGGCGATGGCGCGGTCGGTGTCCTTGCCGTTGAAGAAGCTCAGGCCGCGGACGCCTTCGAGCTGGACGCGCAGGTTGGTGTCCTTGACGGCGTTCTCCATGATGCTGATCGCATCCGGGATGCGGTCGCGCTGGTAGATGGCGACGCGGACGGCCTGGGCGCGGGCGCGGGGCTCGGGCGATTTCAGCAGCTGGCCGAGGAGCTCGAGGTTCACGGCGTCATGCCACTGGTGGACCCAGAGGGCTTCGAGGAGGTGGTGGGCGTCCTCGACCTTGGTCGGGTCGAACTGCTTGGCCCACTTCTGGGTGGCGGCGATGACCTGAGCGGAGTCGTGCTTATGCAGCTCGATCTTAGCGCGCTGGCGGACGTTGTCCTCGTGCTCGGTGAGGAGCGCGAGGAGGTTCTCGACGGATTCGCCGTCGACCTTCTTCGGCGTCAGGAGCGGGCGGGAAGGATAGGTGATGCGATAGAGGCGACCGTGCTGGTGGTCGCGGTTCGGGTCACGCAGGTGGTGCTGGAGGTGGCCGATGAGCATCTGCGACCAGTCCATCACGTAGAGCGAACCGTCGGGGGCGACGGCGACGCCGGAGGGGCGGAAGTTACCGGCCTTTTCCTTGTCGGTCTCGATCAGGTTCGGCAGCAGGGTCTCACCCTTGAGGCTGGCGCCGTCTTCGGTGAACTTCGCGCGGAAGATGCCCTGGACGGTGATCACGTTCGTGTT
>CAINSX010000257.1 GCA_903853185.1 uncultured Opitutia bacterium | reverse complement strand
TCAAGGAGCTCGAGCGCCTGCACCCTGGCCTCTGTGAGATCCGTGGCCCGGCCCCGTGTCCGTTCGAGAAGGTCCAAGACCAGCACCGCGTGCACATCTGGTATCTCGTGACCGGCGTGAAGTCGCTCCTCGCCGCGCTATTGCCTCTGCGTGCCAAGATCCTTGGTGACGATGAGGTCATCGACGTCATCGACGTCGACGCGCAGGATTGTGCGTGAGGACGCTGAATTGAGGACTGAATGGAGGACGGCATGGAGGTCTGAATGGAGGGCTGAATTGATAAAGTCACAGACAAGACAGCCTTCGGAGCCGTCCTGCCTCTACGTCCATTCAGCCCTCAACTCAGTCCTCTATTCAGCGATCAACGCAGCCCTCTACGCTGTCGGCGCTCCGCGCCCTCAGAACCACCGCTTGCGCTTCATCCAGATGACGATGCCGGTCGCGACGACCAGCATCGATCCGAGCGCGAAGAAGTAGCCGTATTTCTCACCCCAAGGGGTATGGATCTCCGGCATGAAGTGGAAGTTCATGCCCCAGAGCCCGGCCAGGAAAGTCAGCGGGATGAAAACCGAGCTCATGACGGTCAGCACTCGGATGACTTCGTTCGTCTTCCGTTCCTGCTGGGTGTGATGGTACTCCTGCAGGTCCTGCAAGATCATGCGGGCGTGCTCGATTCGGTCGGCCGCGCGGATCGCGTGGTCGTACAGGTCGCGCAGGTACATGTCCAAGGTCGTCGGTAGCAAGGCGTGCTCGTAGTGCTCGAGCACGCTCACCATGTCCTTGAGGGGCTGGGCGAGGCGGCTGAGGCGCACGACGATCCTCTTTAGGCGGTAGACCTCGTTGAGGTCCCAGTCGTCGGTGCCCTTGAGGATCGAGTCTTCGAGTTCGGTCGTGGCGTCCTCGATCTCTTCGGTCTGATAGAGCAGACGGTCGACGAGCGTATCGAGCAGGGAGTAGACGAGGTAGCCGGCATGCCACTTACGGATGTTGCCCTTATTGTCGGCGATGCGTTTCTCGACAGCCTCGAAGACCTTCTCGTCGTTTTCGTGGAAGGAGATGACCCAGTTCTGGGCGGCGACGATCGAGATCTGCTGGCCGCGCGGGGTGTCTTCCTCGACGCCGATGCGGACGGCGCGGGCGATGGCCAGGAGCTTGTCGCCGTGTTCCTCGAACTTCGGGCGGGAAGTGGCCGTCAGGATGTCTTCCTGGGCCAGCATCGGGATATCGAAGAAGGCGCCGACGATATGGACGATCTGGGGGTCGGTGATGCCCATGACCTGAATCCAGACCATGCCCTGCTTGCCGGCATAGCGGCCGACCGAGTCGAGGTCGGAGAACTCCTCCACCTTGCAGCTGGTCTCGTCGTAGGAGAAGACGCGGAATTTAGTCGGGGCCGTCGACTCAAAGGGGGAGGCGGCGGGTAGTTGACCCGGGGCGCGACCGATTTCGGTATCCTCGTAAGCGGCTTCGCCGGGCAGGGGGGCGGCATCGTCCTTGAGGTTAAGTCGGGTGCGCAGGTCATGCATGCGTCGTTCCAGGAAGGAACGGGCCCTCGCCATTTCCTGCTGTCGCCTCTGCTGATGCCGACTCATGGGGCCATCTTCCTAGGCGACGGGCCTATGTCAACGGGTTCGGGTGGGCCGTCACCGCTTAGTCACAATTCTGACCCAGGGTCACGACTTCCGCTGTCCCTTGGCATTGCGTCGGCCGTTCTTGCCGATGCCCATCGTCACGAGTTTCCCTTGGTTCACCTTCTGAAAGAGATTGTTGGAATTCGTTACGCCGAGGCAGTAGAGCACCGCGGCCACGTCTTGGGCCTTGTCCTTGGGCACGAGGCCGGCGTTGGCCAGCCAGGTCGCGAGGGCGTGGTGGAAGTTGGGCGGGCTGATGTCCATGGTCTCTCCGCCGAAGCGGAGCCAGAGCTCGGCGCGGTCCTTCATGGTGCAGTTGCCGCGTTTCTCCTGGCGATCGTGGAGGTGGGCGAGAAGTTCGGGGAGGCTGTCGGGAAGTTTCGTGGGTTCGGACATCTGAGTCGGAAAGGTGGCGGAGAAAATGGAAGGGGAATCGGAGGACGTTACCCCGCAGGGCGGCGTCATCGATGAGCCCTAGGAATAATTAAGCGACAGTTTGCTGGGAACACCTAATTACAATCTGACCTCTAATATTATAAACTAATAGAAACGACCCTACGGTGGGTGGCCAAGGTGAGATCCCGGGTGGTGGTCGCGACAGGACTTGAACCTGTGACTTCAGCAATGTGAATGCTGCGCTCTAACCAACTGAGCTACGCGACCGTTACCCGGGAAAACATCATATCCCTTCGGGGAGGGTGCCGGGCAAGCCTGTTTTCCTACGGTGTGGTGGCCTTATCGGTGTGGCGGCTTGTCTTTGTTCAGGTTGGCCACAATTCTGAGCAAAGATGGAGACCACCACCGCCGCCAGCCCGCGCGTCGCCGACGAGCGCCTGATCCGCCTGACCGCCCCGGCGGGGGTGAAGGTGCGCTCGTTGGCCGCACGCGAGGCCCAGGGCGGCTTCCTTCGTGTCGCGATCTCGGGTGGAGGCTGTAACGGGCTTTCCTACAAGATGCGTTTCGTCGGCGAGGCCAAGTCGGCCGATATTTTGGTCCGCACGGAAGGCGTCGAGGTCCTGGTCGACCCGAAATCCGCCCTCTATCTCCGCGGCACGCAGTTGGATTACTCCGACAAGATGATCGGCGGGGGCTTCAAATTCTCCAATCCCAACGCCAAGGCCAGTTGTTCGTGCGGGGAGAGTTTCTCGCTTTGACCGAAGGTCAAAGCGAGGGGGCAAGTTGACACGCTGGCACGTGGGCAAGGGTTTTTTTGTCCCGAGGTAGGGCCGACCATCCTTGGTCGGCCGCGGTCGAGCAGGGATGCTCGACCCTACCCAAGGCAAGGAGTTTGGCTCAAAGGGTGACCGGATGATTGGCTGGGTTATTATATGCCCGCAGCAACCCTCCCGGTTTCCGGTCTCCCCTTGCTTGGGAGTGCCTGCCTCTAGTCCGCCGGAATCTCGTCCTTCGCGCCGGCTTCGTAACGTTCGCACCAGGACTTGGACCAGGCGGCGAAGTCGCCCGCGGCGATGTGCACGTGGGCCTGGGCCATGAGGTCCTGCAGGAAGTGGATATTGTGCAGCGCGAGCAAGGTGCCGCCAAGCTGTTCGCCGGCGTGGTGCAGGTGACGTAGGTACGCGCGGGAGAAGTGGCGGCAGGTGTAGTTGTCCATGCCTTCCACGAGCGGACGGTGGTCATCGCGGTAGCGTAGGTGCTTCACGCTGATCGGACCATCGGGCGTGAACGCACCGCCGTGGCGACCAATGCGGGTCGGCATCGTGCAGTCGAACATGTCGGCGCCGAGCGCGACCATGCGGAGGAGTTGGGGCGGGGTGCCGACGCCCATGACGTAGCGGGGCTTGTTCTTAGGCAGGAGCGGCGCGACGAGGCCCACCTGATGGAGCATGTGCTCTTCGGGCTCGCCGACGCTGACGCCGCCGATGGCGTGGCCAGGGAAATCAAGTCCGCCGAGCTCCTCAGCGCAACGGATACGGAGGTCGTCGTAGACCGAGCCCTGATTGATGCAGAAAAGGTGACGGCCCGAGGCCAGGAAGCCGCTGTCCTTGGCCAACTGGAGCATCTCCTTGGCCCAGCGGATGGACCGGTTCACCGCGACTTCACACGCGGCGCGCTCGCAGGGGTAGGGCGGACACTCGTCGAGCACCATGGCGATGTCCGAGCCGAGGGCATCCTGGATGTCGAAGCAGTCCTTCACATTGAGGAATAGCTTATTGCCGTCGAGGTGGGAGCTGAAATGGATGCCCTCGTCGGTGATCGTGCGTAGCTTCGCCAGCGAGAAGACCTGAAAGCCGCCGCTATCGGTCAGGATCGGCTTGTCCCAGTGCATGAATTTATGAAGACCACCGGCGGCGCGCACGATCTCACGGCCCGGGCGAAGGTTCAGGTGGTAGGTGTTGCTGAGTAGGATCTGGGCGCCCGTCTCGGCGACCTGCTGGGGCGAGAGGCCCTTGACCGTGGCCTGGGTGCCGACCGGCATGAAGACCGGTGTGCGGACCTCTCCATGGGGCGTCTTCAGGACGCCGAGGCGCGCCGCCGTCGTCGTATCAGTCTTAAGCAGGGTGAACACGGGCGGAAACTAGGGGGTAGGTTGGTGAGGTGGCAAGGGGAACGCGTGCACGCGAGGGGGCAAGTGGGCCAGGTGACACGGGGACAAGGGAGCAAGAACCGCAAGGGGAGACTGGGATATTTGCTGCGGCATTTAATAACCCCAGCCAATCATCCGGTCTCCGGTTTCCCTTTGATTCGAAGGGTTATCTCTTACCGCGCATTTCCATCAAACGTCAGGCGCATGCCGCGCGGCGCATCCGCGCGGATCTTGCCGTCTTCGAAGACGCAGACGCCGTTGACGAAGGTGCGCTCGATGGTGCTGCCGAAGGTATGGCCTTCGAGCGGCGACCAGCCGCATTGGTAGAGGAGGTTGCTGGCCTTGACGGCGTAAGGCTTCTTCGCGTCCACGACCACGAGGTCGGCCCAGTAGCCTTCGCGGATGAAGCCGCGCTGTTCGATGCCGAAGAGCACCGCGGGGGCATGGCAGGCACGTTCGACCGCGGTCTCGAGCGTGAGCACGCCCTGGGCGACGAGGTCGAGGAGCACCTGGAGGGAGTGCTGTACGAGCGGGAGGCCGGAGGGCGCCTTGAAGTAGGTCTGGGCCTTCTCCTCGCGCGTGTGCGGGGCGTGGTCGGTCGCGATGACGTCGATGACCCCGGAGGCCACGGCGGCACGGACGGCGGCGCGGTCGGCGGAAGTCTTAATAGCCGGGTTGCATTTAATCTGGTGGCCGAGGCGGGCGTAATCCTCTTCGGCGAACCAGAGATGGTGCACGCAGGCTTCGGCGGTCAGGCGCTTGCCCTTGAGCGGCGCGGCAGCGAAGAGCGAAAGCTCCTTGGCGGTGGTGATGTGCAGGATGTGCAGGCGCGCGTCGTGACGTTTGGCGAGCTCGGCAGCCATCGACGAAGAAGCGTAGCAGGCCTCGGCGTCGCGGATACGCGGGTGCTCGCCCGCCGGGACGTCGTCGCCCCACTTGGCCTTGGCGGCGGCTTCGGCGATCTTGATGCGTGGGGTATCCTCGCAGTGCGTCGCGATCAGGGTGGGGGAGTGGCGGAAGATGCCTTCGAGCGTGGCAGCGGCATCGACGAGCATGTCGCCGGTCGAGGAGCCCATGAAGACCTTCACCCCGCAGACCTTGCGCGGGTCGGTCGCCTTGACGGCGTCGAGGTTGGTGTTGGTCGCACCGAAGAAGAAGGAGTAGTTAGCGACGGAGGTGGCCGCGCCGATGGCGTATTTCTTCTCGAGTTCCTCGTGCGTGGTCGCGGGAGGGTTCGTGTTCGGCATTTCCATGAACGATGTCACACCGCCGGCCACGGCCGCGCGGGCTTCACTGGCGATGCAGGCCTTGTGGGTCAGGCCGGGTTCGCGGAAATGCACCTGATCGTCGATCAGGCCAGGTAGCAGGAGTTTGCCGCTCAGGTCGTATTCCTGGTCGGCCTTCGTGCCGGCGGGGATGCTCCCGATGCGCTCGATGCGGCCGGAACGGATGAGGACGTCGGCGCGGAGGCGTCGGCCTTCGTTGATGATCTCGGCGTTGCGGAGGACGACGGTGGACATGGGCAGGATCATTCAGCCCGAAACCCCGGTCACCGCAAACGGGAAACGCCGGATCAGCCCGAGACCTTCACCATGTCCGAAAGGTCGGCCTTCTTGACGCCTTCGGGGTTGATGTTGACGGCGGAGACGCGGAACTGGGCGCCGCGCTTGTGGCTGAACTTCAGGATGAAATTGGTGACGATCATCTTCTCCTCGGGGTACAGCTCCGTCTTGCGGGCGACCATGGTGGTGACGAGTTCTTCGACCTGCTCGGCGGTGGCGCCGGGGAGCTTGGCGAGGGTGGCCTTGGCGTCCTGGATCTTGGGGCCTCCTTCGATGGCTGCGTTCCAGATGAGGATGGCGACGTTCATGGCGCCCTTGGCGGCGGTGTGGTTGCCGCCGGCCTGCTCGAGAATCGGCTGGGCGAAGGTAATGAGCTTGTCAGCGAAACTGGGTTCGCGCGGGGTCGTGTCGACCGGGGTCGGCTCGGGACGGGTGAAGTCGCGCTTGATCTCGCGGGGCTTGTTGTTGCCGAAGGCGCCGGTGGTCTTGCGTCGAGAATGGGGGGAGGCCATTGGAAAAGGGTGTCCTCCAAGGGAAGCCCGACCGGTGCCCTCGGCAAGCCCTTTCCCCTTGGGCGTCCCTTGACACCCCGCCCGGGACAAGCCAGCCTGCCTTTACCGCCACCACCCGTGTCCGACTACAGCGACGTCATCCGCGCCTATCGCCGCGACCATCTCGCGAAGCCGAATTCGTTGCCCACGGGCGTCCACCGCTACTTCGAGAGCACGCTCCTGCCGCTGCCCATCGAGCAGGTCTTCGAATTCTTCTCCAAGGCCGAGAATCTCCAAGCGATCACCCCGCCGGAGCTGAGTTTCCGCATCAAGACCCCGTTACCGATCTTCATGCGCCAAGGCGCCCTGATTGATTATGACCTGAAGATGAGCGGTATTCCGTTCGGATGGCGCACGCGCATCACCCATTGGGACCCGCCTTACGTCTTCGCTGACGAGCAGATCAAAGGTCCTTACGCCGTCTGGTTCCATACGCACACGTTCACCGATGAAGGCGGCAAGACGCGTATGGACGACGAAGTCCTCTATAAGCTGCCGCTCTGGCCGTTCGGCGAAGTCGCCTATCCGTTCGTGAAGAAGAAGGTGGAAGGAATCTTCCGCTATCGTCGAGCGAAGATCCGCGAGATCCTGGGCTGCTAGCCTTACTTCTTCGGCAGCGAGTCCGGCGGGAACGAAGGCGAGAGCGACACGCGCGCCCAGCCATCGTATTCGCCCACGTTGGCGCGTCGTCCGGCCCAGGCGATGCCGCGCAGGAGCAGGAGCTTCACGTCGGTGCGGCTGAAGTTCAGGTAGGTGTGGCCGGGGATGAAGACGAAGGCGCGCTGCGCGCCTGGCTTCTCGTAGGTCCAGAGTTGCGTCTGGATGTCCGGCTTCTCGCCTTTCTTCGGCGTGATCGCGGTCGCGAGCGCATGGACGTCAGGTCGCATGTCCATGTCGTAATAGATCTCATCCTTCATGCCGAAGTCGGCGATGCCTCCGGAGATGCCGTGCGCCTTGTCGACGAACGTGAGTTCCATCGGGCCTTCGCGCCACTTGGTGACCTTCTGTCGCCAGGAGCCACCGATGAGGTCCTTGTAGAAGTTGGCCGAGGCATCGTTGCCGGCGACGGAACCGGCATGGATGACGACGAAGCTGCCGCCGCGGGCCGCAAACTTCGCGACGCGGACCTGTTCGTCCGGCTTGAAGTCGCCGCCGCCTTGGCGGTGGATGATGAGCACGTCGGTCTGCGCGAGCTGTTCGTCGGACGGGAAAGTCTGCACGCCCTTGGCGTCGGCGTCGCCGACCGAAACTGTCATGCGTGCCGCGGTGAGCAGCGGTTGCCAGTCGCGCGCGAAGGCCGGGTGGTCATGGTCGCCCGGGCCATGGGTCTTCGGTCCGCAGCGGATGAAGACGCGGAGCGGGGCAGGGGCCTCGGCCGCGAAAGCGGAAACGAGGGCGAGCAGGGGAAGGAGGCAGCGCATGGGGCTAATTTAAGGTAGGGTCGGGACCGCGTCACGACATAGTTGTGTCGATGCAGAAGGAGAAAGGGGTAGGGGTAGGCATGGATGGCTGAATCGATGACAGAGGACAGATGGCCGAATGCCGCCACCCCCGTACCCGAACCTGTACCCGAACGCCCGAACCTGGTACCCGAGGGCCGAGACCTGAGACCCGAAATAATACCCCCAGCCAATCATCCGGTTTCCGGTTTCCCTTTGAGTTAAGCCTTTGTCTCGGGGTAGGGACGGATCTCCGAGCCGTCCGTGCGCAATGGGAGATTCGTATGTCGATTCGGTCAACGGCGGGCTCGGAGAGCCCGCCCTACCTCGTCAACCCACCACGCCCGGCAACTGATCCAGCGACGTAATAAACGCATCGGCGCCGGCTTTCACCTTGGCGCGGACGGCGTAGCGGCCGAAACCGACGACCTTGTCGGCGTCGCCCTTGACCTCGAGATCGCTGGCGCCGTCGCCGACCATGACGACCTGCGTGGCCTGATGTTCGGCGCGGAGGCGACGGGCGACGACGTTCTTGCCCTTGGATCGGCAGGTGGGGCAGGACTCGTCGAAGCCGGCGTAGGAGCCGTCAGCGTGGAAACGGAGGATCACCGCTTCGACGCGGTCGATGCCGAGGAAGGCCGCGAGGGGGAGGATGGCCTGGGTGAAGCCGCCGCTGACGATGGCGATCTTCCATCCAGCGGCGCGGAGCTTGTCCAGCGTGGCCTTGGCGGTGGGCTCGACGGTCACGATATACTTCGCGCCGATCGCTTCCAGCTCGGCCTTGGTCGGCTTGATGATGTCGAGACGCTTGGCGAAGATGGCCTCCATCGGCGTGCCGCCGTCCATGGCCGCGTTGGTCATGTCCTCGACGGCCTTGAAGGTCTCCGGCCCACGCAGGCGGCCCAGTTCGTCGATCCCTTCGATGGACGAGAGGGTCGAATCACAGTCGAGGAGCAGGAGCTTCGTGGCCACGGG
>CAINSX010000256.1 GCA_903853185.1 uncultured Opitutia bacterium | reverse complement strand
TCGGGAAGGTCACCTTGAAGTTCGTCTTGCAGAATTTCTTGATCTCCTTTTCCGAAGCCGGCTCCTGTCCGCCGAAGTCGTTGCAAGGGAAGCCGGCGACGACGAGTCCCTTGGCCTTGTAGCGATCGAAGAGTTCCTGGAGCCCGGCATACTGACGGGTGTAGCCGCACTGGCTGGCGACGTTGACCACGAGCCAGGCCTTGCCGCCCTTGACGGCGCCGAGCGTGGTCGCCTTACCATCGATATCCTTGACCGGGACGCCGAGTAGTCCCGGGGCCTTGTCTTCGGCGTGGAGGGAGGTCATGAGGATCGTGAGAGCCAAGGCGAGGAGTCGCATGAGGACATCTTAGGCTCGGCCGTCCCCGTGGCAAGCGGCCGCCGCCTATACGTCCTCTGAATCCTTGGCCCAAACAGCCGCCAAAACAGCCCGGAAGGCCTCGGCGTCGACCAAGGTGTCCGGCCGGTCGATGATTTCGATGCAGTCGGCGTTTTCCCAATACTCCCCCTCCTTCTTCACGTTCCAGAAAGCCAAGGCGAGCGCCTGCCAGAGTTCGAAGCCCTGCAGTTTTCCCCGGGGCATCCAGGCGACGGCAACGGTCACATCCTCGGTCCAGTCCGATTCTTCCCAGAGCACGTCAAACTTGCCGCACTCGCTGGGCCCGAGGAACTGCGTCACGAACTCCGTGTGCTGCGGACCCGCATCGAGGAAATAACGGCAGGCGACCTCGCGCTCAGCCGGCTCGAGATCATCGCCGCCGTCGTCGTGATAAGTGAAGGGCTCCGCCATGCCTCACGGTCGGAGGCCCAAGCGGCTTCGGCAAGTCAGGATTCCTTACGCGAAGTCCAGGCCAGCACGACCCAGCCTGCGATCAGCCACAAGCCTCCGATCGGCGTGATGGCGCCGAACCAACGAGGCGCGCCCAAAGCCATCGCGTAAAGCGTCCCGGCGAAGGTCGCCGACCCCATGGCCCAAAGGCGCGCCGGCAAAGCGGAGCGCGCGGCGATGGCACCTATGGCCACGGCGTGCGTCAGCAGATAGAAGGTGGCCGTCTGCCACCAGCCCGCGGCTTCCGGGATGAGCGCTAGGCGATCCTTCAGAGCATGGGCGCCGAAGGCCCCCAGCGCGATGGCGATCGCGCCGAGAAGGCCTGCGGTTACCAGACGGTTCATCGCTTACGCGCCGGTGTCGGCGCCGCTCTTCTTCTGGGTGAAGACGAGGCCCTTCTCGCCGACCGAGACGATGACCGGCTCGTCCTTATTGTAGTCGTCGCGGAGGATGGACTCGGCCAGCGGGTCTTCGAGGAGACGTTCGACCGCGCGACGAAGCGGGCGGGCGCCGTATTTCTCGTCCCAGCCGTTGTCGACCAGGTAGCCGCGGGCGGCTTCGTTGACCACGAGCTTCACGCCGAGGTCGAGGAGGCGCTTGGCGACCTTGTCGACTTCGATGTCGACGATCTTGGTCATGTGCGGCTTCGCGAGCTGCTGGAAGATGACGATGTCGGTAAGGCGGTTCAGGAACTCGGGCTTAAAGGCGCGCTTGGTCTCGTCCATGATGCGGTCCTTGAGCTTCTCGTAGTCGCGGGTGGAATCGACGCCGACGTCGAAGCCGACCGAGTTGTTACGCTGCAGCACGTCGGCCCCGACGTTGGAGGTCAAGATGATGATCGTGTTACGGAAGTCGACGACGCGACCGAGCGAGTCGGTCAGGCGACCGTCTTCGAGGGCCTGTAGGAGGAGCTGGATGACATCCGGGTGGGCTTTCTCGATCTCGTCGAAGAGCACGACGGAGTATGGCTTGCGGCGCACCGCTTCGGTGAGCTGGCCGCCTTCGTCGTGGCCGACGTAGCCGGGAGGCGAACCGATGAGGCGGGAGACCGTGAACTTCTCCATGTACTCGGACATGTCGATCTGGATGACCGCTTCCTTCTCGCCGAACATGCGTTCAGCCAGGGAGCGGGCCAGGAGCGTCTTGCCGACGCCGGTGGGTCCGAGGAAAAGGAAGGAGCCAATCGGGCGACGCGGATCCTTGAGGTCGGCACGGGAGCGGCGGAGGGCGCGGGCGACGACTTCGCAGGCGCGTTCCTGACCGATGACGGCCGTCTGCAGGTCCGTCTCAAGTTCGAGGAGCTTCTTGGTCTCCTTCTTCTCGAGACGATTGAGGGGCACGCCGGTCCAGTCGGCGACGATGTGGAGCATCTCTTCTTCGCCGACGACGATACGCTTCTCGTCGCGCTTCTTGCGCCACTCTTCGAGCATCTTCTCGCGCTTGGCGCGCAGCTTCTTCTCCGTATCGCGAAGGTTAGCGGCTTCCTCGAACTTCTGGTTACGGGAGGCGTCTTCCTTCTGCTGCACGACCTTGTCGATCTCGGTCTGCACCGTGTCGATGTCGGCCGGGATGTTTAGGGAACGGATACGGGCGCGGGCACCGGCTTCGTCCATGACGTCGATAGCCTTGTCCGGAAGGTGGCGGGCGGTGATGTAGCGATGCGAAAGGCGGACGGCGGCTTCGATGGCGGCGTCGGTGTATTCGCACTTGTGGTGCTCTTCATACTTCGAGCGGATACCGCGCAGAATAAGCACGGCGTCTTCAGGGGTCGGGTCGTCGATCTTGACGGACTGGAAGCGGCGCTCGAGGGCGGCGTCCTTCTCGATGTGCTTGCGGTACTCGGAAAGCGTGGTGGCACCGACGCACTGAATCTCGCCGCGGGAAAGGGCCGGCTTGAGGATGTTGGATGCGTCCATCGCGCCTTCGGCGGCACCGGCGCCGACGATTGTGTGCATCTCGTCGATGAACAGGATGATATTCTTGGCGCGCTTGATCTCGTCCATGATGCCCTTGATACGCTCTTCGAACTGGCCGCGGTACTTCGTGCCGGCGACCATCAAGGCGAGGTCGAGGGTAATGACCTTACGATCGAGGAGGATTTCCGGGACGATGCCCGAAGCGATCTCCTGGGCGAGGCCTTCGACGATGGCGGTCTTGCCCACGCCGGCTTCGCCGATGAGGACAGGGTTGTTCTTCGTGCGGCGGCAAAGGATCTGCACCACGCGACGGATCTCTTCCTTACGGCCGATGACCGGATCGAGTTCGCCGGCCTTGGCGAGCTCGGTGAGATCGCGACCAAAGGTCTTGAGCAGCGACAGACGTTCGCCGCGGCCAGGGCGGGCACCTTCTTCGCCAGAGGCGCGGCGAGAAGGCGGAGGGGTGTCGTCGGAGGAATCTTCGGAAGGCGGAGGCGTGTCGCCGTCCTTCTTCTCGGATTCGTCGGCGGCGGAAGGATCGATGTCGGCGAGAATCTCCTTACGGCAGCGCTCCAAATCAACGTCAAGCTGCTGCAGGACGCGGGCGGCGACGCCCTCCCCTTCCTTCAGCAGGCCAAGGAGGATGTGTTCGGTGCCGACGTAAGCATGGCCGAGGGCGCGGGCTTCGGTGACGGCGTGAGCCATGACCTTCTGCACGCGGGGCGTGAGCGGAATCGTGTCGGGAGCCTTGGCTTCTTCGGGGCCGGGGCCGACCTGCTTCTCGACGGCACCACGTACCGTCTTGAGATCGAGGCCCATGCGGCCGAGGACGTTGACCGCGACGCCCTCGCCGAGCTTGATGAGCCCGAGCAGGATGTGCTCCGTGCCGACGTAGTTATGGTTGAACCGGCGGGCTTCCGCCCGGGCCAGTTCCACGACCTTGCGGGCGCGGGGAGTGAAATTGTTGTTTTTGTCCTTATCCATAGAAATTGGGTTTTGGGCGAAACGCCCGTACGGGGTTGGTAGCAGGTACTATG
>CAINSX010000255.1 GCA_903853185.1 uncultured Opitutia bacterium | reverse complement strand
GCAGTTCGAATCCACCCGCTACGCTCGCGGCCACAAGGCGCTCTACACGTTCGAAATCAACGGCGAGAAGAAGTCCCTCCAGTGGGACCTGCACGACCTCAACCGCCTCAACTACTTCGATCACTCCGTCCCGGGCGATCGTCGTGGCTGGTCCAGCATCCACACGTCCGACAGCGACCATCCGTACGCTGGCAACTGGTGGGTCCCGGGCCTCTGCCTCGGTTACGAACACTCCTTCACCCACGCCCTCGCCGAGTTCCTCAAGAGCCTCGACGACCCTAAGGCTCCGAAGGCCTATCCGGACTTCCGCCACGCGCTGGGCACCCAGTACGTCTGCGACGCCATCCTGGAGTCCGCCAAGACGAAGCAGTGGGTTAAGGTTAAGAAGGCCTAACAAGCCCTCCAGCCGCCTTCCAGAGGCCCCGGATCACCCGATCCGGGGCTTCTTTATGCTTACGTCAAGGTAGGGACGGCTCTCCGAGCCGTCCGTCGGCGGGCTCGGAGAGCCCGCCCTACCCTAAACCCGCTTATTAGCACGCCTCACGCTTGACATCTCACTGTTACCATCTACAACTGTGAGTAATCCCGCCTATGCCCCGTAAAACGCACATTTCCTCAATGGTCTGCACCTACAAGCTGTATCTCCTCAACCGTCACCTGTTCATCGACCTCCCCGAAGGTCGCGCCCTGATCGACACGGGCGCCCCCTTCAGTTCCTCGACCTCGGGCCGCCTGACCTGGCAGAACCAGAACCACGGCGTGAACAAGGGCGGCTACATGGGCTTCACCTTCGACAAGCTCTCCGCCGAGATCGGTGCCCAGGTCGACGCGCTGCTGGGTATGGACCTGCTCGCCCAGACCACCCTGCTCTTCGACGTCGCCCACCGCACCCTGACGGCCGGCGACGAGATGCCGGCTGGCTTCAAGGCCCAGGCCTACGAGCTGGCTCCGATGTCCGACATCCCGCTCTTTCATGTCACACTCAACGGTCATCCGGCTCGCGTGCTCTGGGACACGGGTGCGCAGTATGGCTACGTGACCGATAAGAAATTCCTGACGGGCAAGAAAGCGGCACCCGGCTTCAAGGACTTCAGCCCGATGTTCGGCGACATGGATATCCCGCAGTCTTACGTGCTGCCCTTCGTTCTCGCGGGCCATGAGCTACTCGAGACCGTTGGTGAAGCCCCGAGTGCGCTCGGCGGCGGCGTCTCGCCGGTCCCGATGAGCCCGTTTCTGCGCGCCCTCGACATCGATGCGATCATCGGCCCTTCGTGGATGCCGCGCGTGAAGGTCTGGCTCAACCCGCTCGACCAGACGTTCGCGATCGCGGTGTAAACCCGACGCTCACCCAATAAAAAGCCCCGGTCCGCATCGCTGCGTCCGGGGCTTTTCTTTTTAGTGAAACGACTTACTTCTTCGGCGCGGCCGGAGAGTAGAAGCGGTTCATCTTGTCGAGGATCGCGTTCTCGGTCTCGGCCAGGTCGATGACGCCGGTGTGGCGGTAGACGATCTCGCCGCCGGGTGCCACGACGATGGTGTGCGGAATGGGGCCGGGCATGTCCTTATCGAGGACGGCCGCGAGGTCATCACCGCTGCCGGCGAAGAGGTAGCTATTGGTGGTGCGGCCTTCCTTCTTGAGGGAGCCGGAGACCTTCTTGCTGAGTCCGGCGGCCTGCTTGAAGAGGAACGCCTCGGCCTTGGCCTTGTCCTCCGGCTTATCGAGGCTGATGGTCACGAGCTCGAAGTCGCGCATGTCGAACTTGCGGGAGATTTCGACGAGGTCAGGGAACTCCTTGACGCACGGGGCGCACCAGGTGGCCCAGACGTTGATGACGCGATACTTGTTGGTCGTATTAGCGCGCAGCTTGGCGATACCGGCCTTGTCGATCAGTTCAACGGCGACCGGGGTCTTGGCCCACTCTTCGTGCTTGGCGTCATGCAGGGCCTTCTTCTCGCGCCACTTGGTGGAGCAACCCATGGGCTTGGTGAGTTCGAGTTCCACCTTCTTGCCGGCGAGGATGGCGTCCACGGCGTTCTGGCAATCCTTGGACTTCACGGTGCTGTCATCGTAGAAGCGGGAGTCGTCGAAGCGGCCTTGGTAGCGGAGCTTGAGATTCTTATCGAAGACGAAGACGTGCGGGGTCGCGAGGCAACCGTAGGCGCGGGCGATGGTCTGGGTGTCGCCATCGTAAAGGTAATCGAAGGTCCACTTGTTCTTTTCGGCGTAAGGCTTCATCTCGGCATAGGAGTCGCCGAACTCACCGTAACCGAGCTCGTCCTTGCTGAGGCCGTCCGGGTGGTTGGGGTTGATCGCGACGAGCTTCACGCCCTTGCCCTTGTATTCTTCATAGAACTTCTGGAGGCGACGTTCGATACTGTGCGAGGTCGGGCAGTGGTTAGAGGTGAAGAGCACGACGAGCGCTTCGCCGCCGGTGTATTCGGCGAGCTTGTGCTTCTTGCCGTCGGTGCCGAGCAACTCGAAATCAGGGGCGGCATCGCCGCTCTTGAGCGTGCGCATATCGGGCGGGTTACCGTTGACCAGACCAGGGGCATCGGCGGCGCGGACGCCGACGACGGCGGCCAAGACGGCGAGGAGGGACATTCGGCTCTTCATGGGTGTAAGGGGTTACGGGTTAGAGTCCCGAAATCCCGCCGTGTTCCAATCCGAAAATAGTCAGAACGCCCGGAAGTCCCGCCCCAGGTCCTCGGCCGAGCCGTCCTCGCAATCCACCAACGCCAATCGCCCTGCCTTGACAGCGAAGACCGCCACCTGGCGGTAGCGACGTCCGAACTCGACCGCCCCGGGCAGCCCGATGGGCACGCCCCAGCCAGGCTCAAGGTGGACCCCGTCCGCCGACCCACCGGTGATCCGATGCAGGCGATAGCCAGCCGCCCGGAGTTCGGCCTCCAAGGCCTCGTCTGCGGCGAGATTACGCTCAAGCGAGGTCTGCAAGCCGTCCGGATCACAAGCCGTGATGATTGCAAAATCCACGGGCCAATCCGTAGGCAAAGGCTCGAACCGGAAGACAGCCTGACTAAACTGTGCGCGTTGTTCGGGTGTCATGGTCGGTAAACAAGACAGGGCGACCGAAGTCGCCCTGCCGAACGGAGATTACGTCGTGCTTACTTGAGCGCGAT
>CAINSX010000254.1 GCA_903853185.1 uncultured Opitutia bacterium | reverse complement strand
GGCCCTTCTCGTCAAGCTTCGCGAGCACGAAGGCGTCGACTTCGTTCTGACACCAGGCGGCGTTGCTGAGCTTGGTCGGCACGGCGAATTCGCCGACGGGCTGGAAAGCCCAGTGGCTGCGCGCCTTGTCGGAGAGGCCGGTGAGCTTGGCGCCACCTGCGCCGACGGGAGCCGGTGCGCCCATCTTGACCCACTGCTCGAGCGTCGCGATCTGCGCGTCGGAAAGTTTGGCGCCCTTCTTGCGCGGCGGCATCGAAAGCTCAGGGTCAGTCTGATGGACGGCGACGATCAGCAGGGACTTCTTGAGATCGCCCGGAACGACGGCTGCGCCTTGGTCACCCCCGGCGAGCATGCCCGCGCGAGAGTCCATGATGAGGCCGCCCTTGGAGACACCCTTCTCCTTGGAGTGGCATTCGTAGCAACGCTCGGTGAAGATCGGGCGGACGTTCTTCTCGAAGAATTCCAGGCCAGCGGGATCCATCTTCGCCTCGGCGGGCGCATCGGCGGCATGGAGCATGGCGGTCGTCCCGAGGGCGGCCAGCAAAGGGAAGAGACGGAGCATGTTCACGGGGCGATTCATGGAAGTTTGGCGGATTGAAAGGGGTAAGGAAAGTCGGGGTCCGACTGGGGCTTCCTTCTAGTTAAGTATTCTTAATCCAAGATGAAGGACATCAACCCCTTGTTTGTCGTATTTGCCTCATACAACCCCGAATAAGGATTTTAAGGGGTTTTTGTTAAAAATTCGTTAAACCCACCCTCGCCTGCCGCCCTGGCCCCTCAGGCTATAAAACAAGAAAGCCGGCCAAATGGCCGGCTTTCTTCAGGATTCAGAGGCTTTAACCTCAGTTCACGTAGACGAACTCGTTGGACAGCAGCAAGGCCTGAACCAGCAGTTCGGTCGGGGTCATCGGCGTGCGCGCGATAGCTTCGCCGACGTTCTGCATCACGCTTTCAGCACCACCGCCGGTCACCGCGGCCATCATGCTCTCTTCGCCATCGGGGGCCTTGACGGCCATACCCTTGGCGGCGGGCGCAGCGGCACGAGCCACCGGAGCCGCGGCTTTAGCACCGGGCTTGGTGCCGGCGGCAACCGCCTTGGTCGAGGGACGCAGGTTGGCGGTCGCGACGGTCATCTTGGCCTTGGAGAGGAACTCCTGGGCGACGCGGATCTCGCTGGTGGAAGGACGGCGCTGGAACATGCAGCGGAACATCGCGACGATGCGCTGGTCCTCGGACATCGCGTTGACGACATCCTTGCGAGCGGAGACGGCGCGGGCGACTTCGACGGACAAAGCATTGTTCATGAAGTACAACGCCTGCTGCGGCACGATGGTCGAGTTGCGCTTCGAGTTCGCCTGGTCGGGGTCGCCGTAGTCGAACTGCGACAAGGTATCGCTGAGGCGGCTGCGGTCGACGTAGCCGTAGAGGCTGCGGCGATAGCTGAAGGGCTCGTCAGTGATGTTCGCGGGCTGTCCGCCGACGCTGGTGTTCATCTTGCCGGTGAGCAGG